>CADDZE010000040.1 GCA_902812465.1 Acidobacteriota bacterium
CTGTTAACCGAAGGGTTGCAGGTTCGAGTCCTGCCCGAGGAGCCAATCTTTTCAACAAGTTGGCTGTGGGAAGTTTGACAAAGATTGCGTCGGGCCTTTCTCCCGTAGACGTTTATCCCACTTGTAGATCAATGGTGAGAAGCGCCTTACAAGAGACGCAGAGGATCTGTCCAGTGTAGGATCCAGAGGAAACAGTGAAGAGCCGAATCTCCCCGCAGCGGGCGCAGGAGGCCGTCGGGCTGTTGGGATCGCAGTCGGTGGGGGGCAGAGGGCCGATCTCGCCTTTGAGTTCGCCCACCCACTGTGTGGTCGGCTCGAAGGTGGTATAGCAGTAGCTGCAGACATGATTGAAGCAGCAAGACGGCTGGCAGGAGTAAACGACGTCGGTAGAGCCGCATTGGGGGCAGGCGAAGCTAAGAGGTTGCAGATTCACGTTGTGACTACGCGGCACATCTTCGGAAGTCGACGGTTGACGCGGCATCTGGCGTCCGCGGATGCCAGCGCGCGAGCAAGCATGACAGCACCCTGCACCGGCTCTCGGCGGAGAACAGAAATTTTCACGCCGGGCACTGCCTGGCGAAGCGCACGAGCGAAGCTTTGGCGGACCCTCGAGCTGGCTCGAAACACACCCCCTGCGCATGTTACACGGATCCCGTGGCCATTGCAGCCCATGCGTTTAAGCAGGGCGACGGCAAGCGTTGCCAAGTCGCTGCCTGCTTGGTCGCACAGTCGGCGGGCCACTTGATCCCCACTGCTAGCGGCCCGGAGCACCAAGGGTGCGAGCGCGGCGATTTCAGCTGCGCTGAGCGGCCTCCTGATGACGTCGTCGATGCGCTTGAGGCGTAAGGCGCGAGTGATGGTCCTCGTCAGCGCCGTGCGAGGACCTCGCCCGTCGGCCTGCTGGAGCGCAGCCGCTACGGCCTTCCGTCCCAGATCGTAACCTGACCCGCAGTCGTCAAACGGTATACCCCAGCCGCCGACGCGCCGAGTACGCCCGCGGCCGTCACGCCCGTAGGCGATTGAGCCCGTACCGGCGATGACGATGACTCCCGGCGCCTCGCCGAGAGCGGCCTCGAGAGCGATCGCGGCATCCGAGGTCAGTAGATGGCGCCGAGCCGGAATCGCCCTCTGGAGCCATGCCTGCATCCGCCGGTGGACGCGCGCGTCACAGGAGCCGGCCAAGCCCACGCATACCGCATCAAGCCGAGACCGACGCAGACCTGCCTGGCGAATGGCAGCCGTGGCGGCACGCAACAGTTCGCGCTGGGCTGCAGCGAACCCCACTTTCAGGGGATTCGACGGTCCAGCCACCGCGCGCCCCTCGACTTTGCCATGCGAGCCAGCGACCCAAGCCGTCGTTCGAGTGCCACCGCCATCAATGCCCAGCACAAAAGACGCGGTTTCAGCTAGCTTCGGACCAGCCTCCTTCCATGCTGGCGTCTCTCCACGGTTGACAAGCGGCATCGATAGACCGATTAATTATATTATGCCGTAGTCGGCGCGGCTTTTTCGCCTGCCTAGGCAGGCGCTGAGAGCCACAGGGAGCCGCCGAAGTTTACGCATCGCATCCTAGCCATAGCTAGGTTAAGCGGTTTTCCAACCCGCGCAGAAACTCACCGCGAAAACGGGAGGTGCGTGGCCAGAAGAATAAGCGACCAGGACTACCTCGACGCTGGCAATGCTGGAGACGATGAAATGGAGTTGAGAAAAGATCCCATCACCCAAAGCTGGGTTATCCAGGTGGATGGTGAAGGCTCGCCTACCGATGGACGGGAGTGCCCTCTCTGCCCTGGCCATGAATCGAGCTGCCCGCAGAACGTTTACGAATACCCGTACGGCAGCCCGGACTGGCAGGTACGCGTTATCCCTCACCTCAAGCCCCTCTACCGCATCGAAGGCGACGCCCAGAGACGAGCCGAGGGGCTTTACGACCGCATGCGCAACCTGGGAGCCCATGAGATCGTCATTGAGCATCGCGATCACAATTTGCCGCTGGCAATGCAGAGCGACGAGAATGTAGCCCACGTGCTGCGCGCCTATGTGACGCGCATCAGGGAGCTAAAAGGAGACCGCCGCTTTCGCTATGTGACCGTCTTTCGCAACCAGGGGCGGGAGGCTGGCCAGGACCTCGCCCATCCCCATTCGGAGATCACCGCGACGCCTTTTGTGCCGCGGCGCGTTGCCTACGAACTGCGCTCGGCCAAGCAATATTTTCGCCTCAAGGAGCGCTGCCTGCTCTGCGACATCATCAGCCAGGAGCTCAACCAGCAGGTGCGCACCGTGGAGTGGGATGATCAGTTTATGGCCTTCTGTCCCTTTGCCTCGCGCGTCCCCTACGAAACCTGGGTGCTACCCGTTAGTCATCACGCGTCCTTCGAGGAGCATCTGGCCACTTGGGAGAGCCAGCTTCGGCTGGCGCGGTTTCTGAAATCCGTCCTGCGCCGGGTGGGCGCTGTTGCTCCTGCACACCACCTCGTCCTGCTCACCACGCCCAACACCAACGCCAAGTTCGAGAAGGGTAACTGGGAGACTCTAATGGACGACTCTCACTGGCACTTCGAGATCCTGCCGGTCATACCGTCGCAATTTAAGTCGTACGGGCTGAAGGAGGTCTACTACAACTCGCTGCTTCCGGAGAAGGCGGCTGCGCAGCTGCGAAATATCGAACCTGCCGCGGAAGCGCGAGCGTGAAGGCCCGTGGCGACCTCGTTGTCGAGCGAAGGGGTTTGAGTGCCACCCTGCAAAGCCAGCTAACTCGATGAAAGCGAAGCGTGCTAGGCACAGCAGCGCATCACGATCAGCGTCATGTCGTCGTGCTGCGCAGCGCCAGCGGCAAACTCGTCCGCAGCGCGCATGATGGACTGAATCATGGCAGAAGCGCACTGCTCGGCACACGACTTTACTGCATCCATCATCCGCTCCTCGCCCCACTCTTCGTTTTCACAGTTCATCGCCTCGGAGACGCCATCGGTATAGGCAACGAGCACGTCGCCAGGCACGAGCGTCACGCTGGCTTGCTCATACGAAGAGTCGGGCAGCAGTCCCACAACGGTTCCGCCCTCGGCGAGCCGTTGGACTTGCCAACCGTCTCGGCAACGGCGAAAGAGTAGGGGGGGATTGTGACCCGCATTGACGTAACTCAATTGCCGCGCCACCGGATCGTACTGTGCATAGAAGAAAGTGGCATAGCGGTTGGTAGCCGTCGCCTCATAAACTAAGTGATTCACGTGACGAATCAGCGCCGCCAGGTCGTCCGGTGCGCGCGTGGCTTCCCCCCGCAGAGATGCCTGAAGGCTGGCCATCATGAGCGCAGCAGAAATTCCCTTGCCGGATACGTCGCCGATAGCGATACCAAGCCGGCCACCGGGCAGCGCCAGGAAGTCGAAGTAGTCGCCGGCCACGCCCTGGGCTGGCCGGCACGCACCATCGTAGTCGAGACCACTGACGGGCGGGCGCTTCTGCGGGAAAAGGCGCTCTTGCACTTCGCGCGCAATCTCGATCTCGCGGTTCAGCTTCTCACGCTGCGCCACCTCTTCAGCGATGACCGACGTCAGGCGCGCGTTCTCCAGAGCCAGCCCTGTTTGGACCGCCACAGATTTGAGTAACCGGATATCGCTGCGCGAATAGGGTTCTTCCGAGCGCTTGGGGCCGAGGCAGATAAAGCCAAGTAAGTGATCCTTGGCTGCCAGGGGCAGTAACAACTCAGCGCCCAGCTCGGCAAGCTGGCGGCGTTCTGCCTCGCTCATGTCCGGGCGGCGGTAGAGCCAGGAGGTCGGGTCATCAAGGTAGACGCGAGCGGGTTCGGTAGCTTCCGCTAACTGCCGCACCGTCGCCGCGCTCTCCGGGAAGACAACCTGAGGCAGCGTGTTGTACCCGAGCGCGTAAGCGGGCCGGTAAGGGCCGCTGCCGTCGACCAGCGCCGCGACCCGCTCGACGTGAAGCGAATCGGCAATGCGCTGCGAGACCGTGGCCAGCAAGGGCTGAACTTCGACCATAGTGCGAACCTCGTCGGCCAGTTCGCTCAGCAGCTGCTCGGCATCGTAGGCGTCGCGAAAGAACTTGCGATCGATCCACAGCCTGAGCTTCTGAAATCCTTGGCGCGTCTTATAAAACAACGCCACGGTCACGAGGATGACCAGAAAAAAGGGGAGTGAGTAGGGCCGCACGTGCCGCAGCACATAGATAACCGCGGCGATGGAGCAGGAGCCGAAGATCACCTGGATAAGGTTGATGCCACCCTTGGCGAAGGCATACCGCAGTCCCTGCCGGATGACCACGCGCACATCCATGGCGCGCTGCACCACGATGATGTAAGCCAGCGTCACCGGCAGCAGGCAGAACAGCGCCCAGGCCGGCCCAATGACCCACCAAGGAAAGTAGTGTTCTATGGATGTGCCGTGCCACTGGGCGATGAGGGAGAGAATGAGAAGAGGCGTGAGGCTAACAAAAGCGCCTGCGTACAACACGCGCAAGCGGCGCCGCGAGTCGTGGGAGGTGGCCATCCGGTACTTGGCACAGACACCCACAAAGAAGCCAGCCACCAAGGCGTACGCAAGGGGGCGGGCCAGCATTTCGGTGCGTGTTAGGAAGCGGTTGATGGCAAAGACAGCCGCGAGGTGCTGCAGCTCTCCCACTGCGGCCACCACGTGACAAGCCACCATGACCGCCCACAAGGGAAGGGTGGTCCACTCGAACCACGTCCACCAGCGCGAGCGCAGGCCGGGTGGAAAGGGTTCGGGAAAGTAAACGCCGAGCAGAAACAGCCAAACCGGCCAGCTGTTCTGCAGAAAATCCCAGTAGACCACGGCGACGATGCGCGACCTGGGGCCCCAAAATTGGGCGAGCGGGTTGCCTAGACTGGCCAGGCTGAGCATCACCGCCAGGACGAGCCAGGCGCGGGGGTCCCGCGGGCGGACGGCGGTCGTCCAGAACCCTAGCGTCAAACAGAAGGCGGGCATCACTATGGAAAAAAAGGCAGCCACAGGGTTGCCTCGATCCACGGCCATCAACCGCACGGCAACAGTATGAGGCGCCGACCCGACGGGCTGGCCCTTCGGCCGGACCGTAACTAGGAGAAGATCCCCGGGACGGGCGGCGGCAAGGGCATCCGTAAGAGTCACCCAGCCAGTTACGGGACGCCCGTTGAGGGCCACCAGCGTGTCACCTTCGCCTAACCCCGCCTCCCGTGCGTTGGGGTGCAAGAAGATGATGCGGAAGGCCGGCTCCTCGCCTTGGGAGTCAAGGAGAAAGGGGGAGCCTACCTGGTTTTCGCGGCCGAACCACTGCGGGAAGCGAATTTCCGCACGGCGCACCTGGTAGACCACCGACAGGACGAGCAGGACTACCAAGCAGGAATACTGCAGGATGGGGCGTTTCATCTTGGAATCATCGCCATCCTAACGCCCTCCACTTCGAGGCGTCAACCTGCGGCCGCGGCGATGTAGCTTTGCTTCTTGGTTCGTGCACCAAGTCCGCGGCTTTCTGGCGGCCCGGCAAACCCATTGTGTCTTGCGAAGCTCTATTCCCTGCCACCCGAGATAGCCAGGCCTTACCGCACAAAGCGGCACCGCGGCCACGGCCTCCGTCCGTTTACCGAATCACTCCGGCACGCTCCTGGCCTCTTCCAGCCTCGGCAGGTGATCGGCGGGCCGCGCCCACCACACATAGAAGGTGGGCAGCAGGAAGACGCTGATGAGCAGGTCGGCGATCAGTCCGCCGACGATAACGATGGCGAAGGGCCGCTGCGAATCGGACCCGATGGCGTGGGACATCGCAGCTGGCAGCAAGCCCAGCGTGGCTACGAGCATGGTCATCATGATGGGTCGCAGGCGGCGCGTGGCTCCCTCGATAGCAGCATCAACCACGGACCATCCGCGGGCGCGCAACTGGTTGATATACTCCACCATGATCACGCCGATCTGGATGGAGACTCCGAAGAGCGCCATGAAGCCAACGCCTGACGAGACGCTAAGGTGCGTGCCCGTCACCCAAAGGGCGATGAGACCTCCGATGGGGGCTACAATAATGTTCAGCAAGTTCAGGCCGGCCCACTTGGCGGAGCCGAAGGCGCCGTAGAGGATGACGAAGATGAAGAAGACGGTCAGCGGAATGATGAGCATAAGCCGGGCCTCGGCACGCTTCTGGCTTTCGTACTCGCCCTCCCAGTCGATGTGGTAGCCGCGCGGCAGGTGAATCCGGGCAGCTACTCTCCCCATCGCCTCCTTCACCGTACTGCCGAGGTCGCGTCCCCGGACGCTATACTTAATCGCCACGTAGCGTTGGTTTCCCTCGCGGTAGATTTCGGATGCGCCGTCGCGCTGGTCGATGTTGCAAAGTTGGGCCAGGGATACCCGCTCGCCGCTCGGCGCGAGCAGGCGGATGTTTTCAATGGCTTCCCGGGTGTTCCGGTATTGCGGCAGATACCGGAGCACCAGGTCGTAGCGCGCTTCACCCTGGAGCACTTGGCTGAGGGCGCTGCCGCCCACGGCGGTCTGGATGACGTCTTGCACGTCAGCCACGTTGATCTGGTGGCGGGCACACTGCTGGCGGTTCACGATCACATTCAGGTTCGGCTGGCCGAGAACACGGAGAACGCCCAGATCCTCAATGCCCCTGACGCCGCGCATGATATCGGCGATCTGTTCCGCGGTCTGTTCGAGAAGCTTCAAGTCATTGCCGTAAACCTTGGTAGCCAGCTGTCCCTTCACTCCGCTGACCGCTTCCTCTACGTTGTCTTCGATGGGCTGTGAGAACCCCCAGATCACGCCCGGTATCCTGGACTCGAGCTCGCGCTGCATGGCAGCTATGAGTTCGTCCTTGTTTTGGTGGAAGACCGGGCGCCATTGTTCTTTGGGCTTCAGGCCAACGAAATACTCTGTGTTGAAAAAACCCGTGGTGTCCAAACCATCATCGGGGCGCCCGGCCTGGCTGGTAGTCTCGCGAACCTCGGGGAAAGAGGCCAACAGCACTCGCGCTTGGTTTGCTACGCAAATGCTCTCGGTAGGTCCGGTGCTGGGTGGGAGCGTGCCCCGTACCCACAGGTCACCCTCGTCCAGGTGGGGGAGAAACTCCGACCCGATCACCCCGCTGGCTACCAGGCAAAAGCTGCTGGCCAAGGCAGCGGCCGCAAGGCCGACCATCACCCAGCGGTGATGAATGGTCCAGCGCAGGGCCGGGCGGTAATGTCTTTCGACCCAGGCCACGAATGGGTTCTTCCACTCCGGCGTCTCCTGGCGGAAGAAAAGACTGCACAGCACGGGTGCGATAGTGATCGAGAAGACGACAGCGCCGAGGAGCGCAAAGGCCACGGTCCAGGCCATGGGGCGGAAAAGACGGCCCTCCACCCGCTGGAGAGTGAAGATGGGCAAGTATGCGGTGATGATAATAATAATCGCGTAGAAGACCGGCCGTTGCACTTCGTGTGCGGCCGCTCGGATCCGCTGGGGCACGGACTCCGTTGCGTGCTCCTGGTGACCGAGGTGACGGACGATGTTCTCCACCATTACGACGGCGCCGTCCACAATCATTCCGAAATCCAGCGCGCCGAGCGAAAGCAGGTTGGCGGGAATCTTTTTCAGGTCAAGGCAGATGGAGGCGAACAAAAGAGAAAAAGGAATGGTCATCGCTACGATGAGAGCTGCGCGGGCGTTACCCAGAAAGAGCAGAAGGATGATACTCACGAGGATGAAACCCTCGGTGAGGTTGTGCAGCACCGTGTGCGTGGTGAAGTGAATGAGATCGCTGCGGTCGATGAAGGGAACGATCCTGATGCCCGGCGGCAGAATGCGCTCGTTTAGCTCCTTCACTTTCTGGTGAAGCCCTTGCAGCGCGGTCTCGGCGTTCGCTCCTTTCCGCATGGGCACCCAGGCGGAGACGACGTCATCGTTGTCGAGGATCGTTCCATCCTGGCGGTGAATCGCCCTGCCGAACTGGCCCAGGCGAATCTTGGGCCCCTGGGTGACCGTCGCGATGTCTTTCACACGGATCGGGGTGCCGCCCTTCGTCAGCAGCACCGTATTTTCGATATCCTGTACGTTCCGAACAAGGCCCACCTCCCTCACGTTGACCTGTTGCAAGCCGGCTTCGATGAAGCTGCCACCCGCGTTCGCGTTGTTGCTTGCCAGCTGCTGCTGCACTTGGCCGAGGCTGAGGCCGTAGGCAATTAGCTTGTTGGGATCGACGCGGACTTGGTACTCGCGGGTGGGACCGCCGAACGTGGCCACGTCGACGATATCCGGGGCCGACTTGAGATTCTTCTCGATGACCCAGTCCTCGATGGCTTTCAACTCCATCACGTCGTACGCCGGGTTGGTGTTATACAGGGTGAAGAAGTAGATCTGGCCGACAGGGCTCCAGTCGGTGCCCATCTGAGGGGTGACACCAGGCGGCAGGCTGACCTGGGAAAGCCGCTCCAGCACTCGCTCGCGATTCCAGGCATTGTCGGTTTCGTCACCGAAGATCACCTTGAGGTCGGAGAGCCCGAAGATGGTGAAGGAACGCAGGTGGACGATTCCAGGGATACCGCTCAGGGCGGTTTCCAAGGGAATGGTCACTTGCTGCTCGATCTGCTCCGCGGCGATGCCGGGCCATTGGGTGATGACCTCCACGTAGTTGTCCGCCACGTCCGGGTAGGCTTCGACGGGAAGGCGGTGGAACGAAATCGCACCCCAGCCAAACAGAACGAGAGCCCCTGCCAGCACCGCGAGGCGGTGGCTCAGGGTGAAGTCAACAACCGCGCGGATCACGTTGCGTCCTTAATGAGGTGCCGGGAGAGGGAGGCAGCGACTCGCCAACGTGAGCCTCGGACCTGGACCGCTCATACATCGCCTCGCGGTCCCTTCGCCCGCCAGGCGGCGGGGGCTGGGATAGTGAACGCGCCACCTTTTGGGAGAAAGGGACCGCGAGGCGGTGGACGAGCCGCGTCATTTAATGCGATCGCGACCTCGACCCTTCATCCGGAAGCCGCGCCACGGGTTCGTCGCCCGCTAGCGGCGAGTCAACCATCATCGCCTATTGCTCGGCAGCCGCCTCGAGGGCGAGGGCGTTGGCCACCACCCGCTCACCCGGCTCAATGCCTGACTCGATTTCCTGCAGGTTGCCCGGCAGCATGCTTCCGGCTTTGACCTCGACGCGGCGAAATTGCCCTCCGCCCAGCGGTACCCACACCCAATCGCGGTCGTGCAGGTGGAGGACTGCCGCAGCGGGCACGGTGGCGCGCACTTCCTTCTTCAGCGCGTGGAACGTCGCCGTCACGAACATACCCAGGCGCAGCATGCCCGGATTGCGGACTTCCAGACGAACCTTGGCTGTACGCAAGTTGGGATCGAGGATGGGGCCGATATTGCTGATCCGGCCCTTCAGCCGGAGATCCGGGTAAGCGTCCAGACGAATGTCAGCGTACTGGCCCACCTGCACAAAGTGCAGGTCGTTCTCGTACACGTCGCACAAGATCCAGACATGGGACAGGTCGGAAATGGTGAACGCATTCGGCGATGCCAGACCCTGGGTGCCAGCCGCCATGGTTACCTGCTGGTCGGTGATGACGCCGGACGCCGGAGCACGAACGTCCACGATCGCCGAAGGATGGTGGGGGTCGGCCCCCAAGACGCGGAGACGGTCCAGGGCGGTCTCGACAGCGACCCTGGCTTTGGTCTCAGCGTCTTCCGCGACCTGCAGATCATTTAAGGAGATGGCGCCATGCACATAAAGGTCCCGCGCCCTTTCAAGCTGGGTATGCGTCAGCGTTTCATCCGCCACTGCCTGGCGGTAGTCAGAAAACGCTTGGGCAACGTCCTGACTTTGGACTCGCATCAGAAGCTGCCCCCTGGTTACGGTGTCGCCCAGGCGCGCACGGACCTCCAGCACGCGGCCGGAGGCGGCCGAAATCACGGGAATATTGCGCGAAATATCCGGGCTGACCGTGCCAGTGACATTCAGCTCGGGCGCTGCCAGGCGTTCGCACGCAACGGCCAGCGGAAATTGCTCCGGACGCTCCGCCCTAAACACGCCGGCGTTCGACTCGTGCTCGACCCGAGCGGGAGGCGGGGCTTCGGCGCGCGGATCTGCCCGTCCCGGGTTACAGCCGGGAAGCAGCAGGCAGGACACCGCGGTCAGCGAGGCAACCGTGAAGCTCCTGTATTTCATGGTCATTGCATCGGTCCCGCTCTTCGCTCTTTGAACGTCAAACGTCGCTAGTCGAAGCACGGACGAAAGCGGAGGAAACTTCGTGGCGTTCGGTGCGGCTTTTGGGGCGTTCCAGGAGAATAGCGTAGAGGCGCGCCTTACACCCCATCCAGATATCTTTCGGGCATGCCGAGCCTATCTTTTAGCTAGGGGGACGCGGCCCTGTGTTTTGCTAGAATGGGCGGCCAGAGGCCGGCGTCTTCGGGCAGCTGCGCCAAGGCAATCCGATGCTCTCCTTTTTGCTGCAAGGTACTCGTACCCAGCTTCTGATGCGAGCCGGTCTGATGATCTTCGCCGTCGCTCTCATCGACTGGCGTGTGCAAGGGAACGTTTTCTTCGGTTTTCTGTATCTCTTCCCGATGCTCATGCTGGGGAGTTGCCTGGCACCCTGGCAAATCGCGCTTGTAGCGGCAGGTTGTGTCCTCCTGGCGGAATGGTTGGGGCCGGTAGGATGGGCGCCGTCGGACGGGATTCCTCGCGATATCTTTATGTTTACCGCATACTTTGGCACAGGACTATTCGCCTACGAGTCGGCCCGGAATCGCCGTCTCGCCTTGCAGCACGCGCAGGAAATCGAGTGCGAGATGGAATCGCGACGCGAAGCGGAGCAGCAACTCCAGGTGCTTATTGAGAGCAGCCCGGCAGCCATTCTTACCATCGACGCCGAGGGTCGCATCCTCATGGCCAACCAGGCGGCGCACCGGCTGCTTGGGTTCGAGCCAGGAGCACTGCCAGGCCAGCCCATCAAGCCATTCGTGCCTCCGCTAGCGAGTATCCCCTACGGGGACGAGACGACTCCGCATTTCCGCACAGCGATGCAGTGCTACAGCCGCCGGCGTGACGGCGAGGTATTTCTGGCTGAAGTATGGTTTTCCACCTACTGGACGCGCTCCGGCCCGCGCCTGGCCGCCATGTTGGTCGACAGCTCGGAGGAGCTGCGGGAGCGCGAAGAGGCCAGTCTGCATCAACTGCTCGCTGGCTCGCGCCTGGTGGTAGGTGCCGTGTCTCATGAGATCCGGAATGTGTGCAGCGCCATTTCCGTGGTTTACGCCAATCTCTCCCGAAGTGAGGCGCTGGCTCACAATGAAGACTTCCGCGCCCTGGGAGACCTGGTGGAAGCCTTAGGCCGGGTTGCCACACTCGAACTGCGCCAAAGCTCCGGCAGACTCGAGCTGCGGGGCGTCGACCTGCGCGCCGTGCTGGACGAACTGCGCATCGTGATCGAGCCCGGGTTACGCGAATCCGGTATCGTCCTTCGATGCAATTTGCCGGATAGCTTGCCCTTGGTGTGGGCGGACCGCCAGAATCTCCTGCAGGTCCTGCTTAATCTCACCAAGAACAGCGAGCGAGCCCTCCGCGGCCGTCCGCAAAGAGAACTATGCATCAGCGCCGAGGTCGCCGGCGAGCGGGTAGTCGTGCGCGTCTGCGATACGGGCCCGGGCATCCCAGCGCCGGAACGCCTTTTCCGGCCCTTCCAGCCGGGCGCGGAAGCCGTGGGACTGGGTCTCTACCTCTCGCGCGCCTTCGTGAGGGCCTTCCGAGGCGATCTACGCTTCGAGCCTGTGCCGTCGGGTTGCTGTTTTGCGGTGGACCTGGCGCGATTCAATGCTCAAAGCCAGGAACCAACGGCGGACATCTATGAGCAAGATTCGGATCCTGTTGATCGATGATCATGCGCTGTTTCGCGAGGGCCTGAACCGTCTCCTCGAGGCTGAGCCCGGGTTCGAGATGGTAGCGCATTGCGCCGCCACGGACGAAGCCCTCGAAGTGTTGCGCCGGCAGCCTATTGATATCGTGCTTCTGGATTTCGACCTCGGGCGGGACGACGGTTTCCAGTTCATCGAGCGCGCCCGGCGAGCTGGCTTTCACGGCCGGATTCTCATGGTCACGGCCGGCATGGCGGACGCCGAGTACGTGCAGGCGCTCTGCTTGGGGGTTTGCGGAATCTTTCCCAAGCACCAGTCGCCGCGCCTGCTGGCTGACGCCATTCGCAAGGTCATGAGGGGCGAAATCTGGCTGGATCAGAACTCGTTACAGGCGCTGATTGACGCCGTCAAGCACCCAGAGCCAGGCTCTGGTCGTCCCTTTACCGAGCGCGAGCGCCAGGTCCTCGAGGGCGTCTTCGAAGGCCTCACCAACAAGGAAATTGCCGCCCGCCTCGGTATTTCCGAAAGCTCCGTGAAGGCGGCCATCCAGCAACTGTTCGACAAAACCGGCGTCAGGACCCGAAGTCAGCTGGTGCGCATTGCGCTCGAGGAAGGGCCGTGGCGCACTAAGGCGAACTGAGCGGTTTATACTGGGCGGCTGCCGTGCGCCCTCCGGGCGCCAGCTGCTTCCCCCGCTGACTATCAGTGCCGTTGCAGCTCAACTCACAGGAGGAGCGCCTATGCTGCATACCCGCGCTGGCAGGGTTCTTATCCTTTTCGCGGCGGGAGTACTCCCGGCTTGGACGCAGGCCCCCGCACCCGCCAGACCCCAACTACCGCCTCCACGCCTTCAGTCGCCTGAGGTCCAGCCGGACCTTCGCGTCACTTTCCGTTTCCGCGCGCCCAACGCCAAGTTCGTGGTCGTCAACCGCGAGGGCCTCCAGGCGCCACTGCCCATGCAGAAGGACGCGCAAGGCGTCTGGAGCGTCACTACCGATCCGCTTCCACCAGACTTCTACGGTTACTCCTTTGTGGCCGACGGCGTCAGCTTGATCGACCCTTCCAATCCACTAATCAAACCTAACCTGCTCTTTCCCCAAAGCATGATGCACGTCCCCGGTCCCGCGTCTCTCCCCTGGGAGGTAAACGACGTGCCACACGGAACGATTCACCATCACTTTTACCGCTCGGCGGCAGTGGGTGATGACCGCGACTATTATGTCTACACCCCGCCGGGGTACGACGCGCAACAGGCGTATCCGGTGCTCTGCCTACTGCATGGCTACAGCGATGATGCCAGCGCCTGGACCGCCGTCGGCCGCGCCCACGTGATCTTGGACAATCTCATCGCTCAAGGGAAGGTAAGGCCCATGATTGTCGTCATGCCCCTCGGCTACGGTGCGCCGGAAATCCTCACCGAGGGATTCGCCGCCTTCCAGCATCCAGAGCTCGTGCGGCGTAACTTTGATAAATTTCGCGAGGCCCTATTGAACGAGGTCATCCCGCAGGTCGAGAAGACCTATCACCTTGCCAGCGGCCGCGACCAGTGGGCCATCGCCGGCCTTTCCATGGGTGGCGCCGAATCCCTCTACACCGGACTCAATGACCTCGACCGCTTTGCTTGGATTGGTGCGTTCAGCACTGGCGGCCTGGGAGAAAAGTTTGACGAGGAATTCCCTGACCTCGACGCGAAGGCCAACTCGCGCCTGCGCCTGCTGTGGATCGCCTGTGGAACCGAGGACCGGCTATGGGAGGCCAACCGCCGCTTCCGCCAGTGGCTGACGAGCAAGGGCGTGCGGCATACGGCTATCGACACCCTGGGCGCGCACACCTGGATGGTGTGGCGGCGCAACCTTGCCAACTTTGCTCCGTTGCTGTTTCGGGGAGGCGGGTCCTCAGCCCCGTAAAGCGGGGCCGCCGGCTGGTGGCAGGCCGCTTTGGTCCGGCGCTGGCAAGCTGATTGCTTGATTTCATCCTCTCCTGGGGCGAGGCAGGGTGGTGGTAGCCACGCCAGGCGCTAGGGCGCTCAGGTCGCGCGGCGGCTTCAAATTCAGCGTCACCTGGAACCACCAGTTGGGCTGGTAGTTGATCTGGACGGGCACACCCCGCAGACTGCCTTCGGTTCCCAGCAAGATCGTAAAGTTGTCCTTCTTTCCTGTGGCGAGGTTCTCAACCTGAAATCGGGTCTCTTTCAGTGCATGGTAGGTTCGCTCGAGTCTTTCCCTGTTGCTGAGGGTGACACGCACGGCCTTCTCGGCCACGAACCGGACATTCTGCAAAGTCACTCTATATTCCCTTGAGTTGAAAATGTAGCAACGCGAGACCGGTGTGCGCGTCCCGGCAAGCGCGGCGCCGGTCAGGTCCAGAACCGTCGACAGGAACCCCCCGCGGCGGCCACAGCCTATCGACGCCCCCTCCAGTTCCCGAACTTTGCGGCCCGCCCCCGATTCCAGCTGGTCCATCACCACCTTCTCGGCGGCTCCCAGCTCTTGAAAGGTGAAGTCACGCTGCGAGTAGAACGGCACGGTCGCCGCAAGCGCCCGCCCCGGGTCCACGCGGCTGACGATGCCTTCAAACAGATGCTGGCCCGCCTGCTGCTCGTTGGAAATTTCCCGCTCCATGGCCGTCACCGATTCGCCCTTCGAGGCCTTCATGAACCCAAAGAAGGCGCTCGATTCGGCTCCGCCTTCCCCGCGCCGCACAATTTCTGTCCCCGCGCCCCAACGATTGATGCCATGCGCTTTCGCGGGGTCCGAGCCGAAGAGTAGGCGGATCACCTCGAGGCTTGGGTCAGCCGCCGCCCGGCCTATTCTGATATACCCGCCGCCTATATCATCCTTGCCCGTCCAGAAGAAGAGCAGCCGGATGCGGCAGGTCATAACAAAATCGTACTCGGCCCCGAACCGCGGCTGAGCCTCCGCCCAATGCACCGCTTCACGGATGGCTGCCTCCGCTTGCGAACCGCCGCGCCCCGACGCCGTGCCCCCTCGGCATCCGTCTGCCCCGTACAGCAGCAGTACGAGAAGCAAACACGCACTGCGAAGCACGCTCGGCGCGAGCTTTAAACCGTTACTACCGTTCGCGGGAACGGTCCGTCGTCGGTGCGTGGCAACCATCGGGACACTCTAACATGGGACAGGGATATTCTGGGACCTGCACGAAGCTTCGCTTTGGTTAAGGGCGCTGCTCGTCGGCACGTCGACACCGACCGTGACGGGCTTTCCGCCCGGCCGGACCGAGGGTGGGCGGACCCGAGGTGGCTCTCATCGGGCGTTCGCGTTTGAGCTTGCTTCGCCGTCTACTTTGGGATAAGTAACAAGGCCCCTTAAATCGGCGCGGAACCAAACCCAGAGCTAGCGAGGAGCTGGAGCCCGTGCACCGGGATACGGGGGTACCGCGTTTTGCCCTATGCGTCGCACTAAGAGGAATAATCCGTCTGGGCGTTCCCGGGCAAGTTAGGACCGTGCCGAGGCGCCCTGGTAGTTCGCTCTATACCTAACCTCGAGCATAACGCCGCCGCGATCGAAGCTATGACGACGAGGTGCAACCGTGAAGATCAATGCCTACCTGGCGAAGAGTACGGGCGTGGCCGCGCTGGGCGGCCTCCTGTTCGGATTTGACACGGCAGTGATCTCTGGAACAACCCGTGGGCTGACTGAATCCTTTCATCTCACACCGTCCTCGCTGGGGCTAACGGTTTCGATTGCCTTGTGGGGCACGATCGTGGGCGCGATGCTGGCCGGGATTCCCGGCGACCGCTGGGGACGGCGCGACAGCCTGCGGCTGATGGCTGTGCTCTACCTGGTTTCTTCCCTGGGCTGCGCCTTGGCGTGGAACTGGTACGCCTTGGTGGCGTTTCGCTTCATCGGCGGGCTGGGCATTGGCGGCTCTTCGGTGCTCGCGCCGATGTACATTGCGGAGATTGCGCCCCCCGCCGAGCGCGGCCGCTTGGTGGGTTGCTTCCAGATCAGCGTAGTGCTGGGAATCCTGGTGGCGTATTTCTCCAATTACGAAATTGGCCTAAGAAATCTGGGGCCGCTAGACTGGCGCTGGAAGCTGGGCATCCCTGCGGCTCCGGCAGCGCTTTTCCTAGTGCTGCTGTTCGGGATTCTGCGCAGCCCGCGCTGGCTGGTGAAGAAGCAGCGCATCGAAGAGGCGCGCCAGGTGCTTCGCTTGGTCGGGGAAGAGAATTACGAAGAAGAGCTGCAGGACATCATCCGGTCGATTCACCTCGAGGGCGCCCAGGACCGGCTGTTTGCCTGGAAATACCGCGTGCCGATTTTTCTTGCCGTCACCATCGGGATGTTCAACCAGCTGACCGGCATCAATGCCATTCTTTATTATCTGAACGACATTTTTGTGCGCGCTGGCTTCAGCCGTGTCTCTGCCGATCTGCAAGCCGTCGCAATCGGTGCCACCAACCTCATATTCACTTTGGTGGCCATGAGCGTGATTGACAAGCTGGGACGGCGGACGCTGTTGCTGACCGGCTCGGTAGGTATGGCCGGCTGCCTGGCCGGCGTCGCGGCGGTCTTCTTTAGCGGCCAGCACCAAACCTGGCTGCTGTGGCTGCTCGTGGGATTTATTGCCTTTTTCGCCTTTTCCCAAGGAGCCGTGATCTGGGTCTACATCAGCGAGGTTTTTCCCAACCAGGTGCGCGCCAAAGGGCAGAGCCTGGGGAGCTTCTCGCATTGGTTCATGAATGCGCTGATCTCCTTCGAGTTCCCGCGCCTGGCGGCGTCCTCCGGCGCGTATCCCTTCGTGTTCTTTTCGCTCATGATGGTGGTGCAGTTTTTTGTGGTTCTGTTCTTGTATCCGGAAACCAAGGGTATCTCGCTGGAAGAGATGCAGAGGAAATTGGGAATTGCCTAAAGCAGCCGGTTGCTTGCCGGCCGCGCATCATTCCGAACCATGGGCCTGGTAGGTGGTATTGAAGCCGGTGGGACTAAGTTCGTCTGTGCCGTCGGAACTTCGTCTGAGGCCTCGGCCGCGCGAACGGAATTCCTGACGACCACGCCGGACGAAACGATCGGCCGCGCGGTCGAATTCCTCGAGCGGCAGGCCGCGCGGCTGGGGCGCCTCATCGCGGTCGGCATCGCGTCCTTCGGCCCCATCGATCTAGACCCTGCGTCACCCAGCTTCGGTCACATCACCACCACCCCGAAGCCCGGCTGGCAGAACGTGGACCTGGCGGGCGTGGTGCGCCGTTCGCTGAATGTGCCCGTCGCGTTTGATACCGATGTGAATGCCGCTGCCCTGGGCGAAAGGCGCTGGGGTGCCGCCCAAGGACTGGACACGTTCCTTTACCTCACCGTGGGCACGGGCATTGGTGGCGGCGGAATGGTGGCAGGCAAGCTGATGCACGGCGCCCTGCATCCGGAAATGGGACACATGCGTATTCCGCACAATCCTCAGCGCGATCCCTTTCCGGGGTCGTGCCCGTTCCACGGGGACTGCTGGGAAGGCCTCGCCTCGGGAACAGCCATCCAGGCGCGTTGGGGGACGAGGGGCGAAGACCTGCCGTCCGACCATGCGGCCTGGCCGCTCGAGGCACGTTATCTGGCGCTGGGAATCAGCAACCTGATCTGCGCCCTTTCTCCCGAACGCATCGTGCTGGGAGGAGGAGTGATGCGGCAAGCGCAACTCCTGCCGCTCATTCGCCAAGGCACGCTCGAGCTGCTCAACGGTTACATCCGCGTCAGCCGCATTCTCGAGCACATCGAAGACTATCTAGTTCCGGCGCAGCTGGGGAGGGATGCCGGAGTGCTCGGCGCGATCGCCCTGGCGCTGGAAAAAGAAGCGAGCGGCTAGTCGGTGTCCATCCGGCAGCGGCCACGCGGGTAAGGCCGGATGCTGGGCAAGCTGGCGGATCGCCCTGTCAGCTGAGGTACTGCAGTGTCTCCCGGATCAACCGCTCGGTGCCGGAAAACGGGTCGCTAAGCCGTACCTCCCATTCCATCGAAAAGTAACCCTTGTATCCGGCAGCTTGGGCGATATGGAACAAGCGCGGCAGGTCCACGTGGTACGTCTTGCCGCCAGCGCCGACCACTGCGTCCTTGACGTGGCACATGTTAAAAGCATGCTGAAACATGGCGGTCACCGCGCGGGCGTTGAATTCGGCGTCGCCGCCCTGCAGCGAGTTTCCGAAATCCGGCAGGGCGCGGAGGTAGGGATTCCCGGCCTTCTCGATGACGTGAACGATCAGGAACGGGTCTTCATTCACCGGGGCGTCGTTTTCCAGAAGCACCACGATGTTCTTGGAAGCTCCGTAGTCGGCGAGCGCACCCAGGGTCTCAACCGCCAGGTCGACGTCCGGCTTCACGCCCGGCCGGGCCTCCAAGTGCTGCCGGACGCTCGGCGAGCCCACAACGGCGGCAATGTCGATCCAGCGTTTGCCGTACGCCACGGCCGCTTGTCGCACGGCGGAATCGGGATCCCAAAAGCGGCGGCCCGCCAGGCCCAGGTCGACGAGGTGCGAGCCCGCCGCCGCGACGGCTTGGCGGAACGCCTCCAGGTAAGCCAGCTCGGTCGATGCGAAGTGGTCCGCGAGGGGATTGATGTTGTAAACGCCAAAGCGGCTGGCGATCATGCCAGGAAAGTCCTTCAAGTCCATGCCCGGCTTTCGCGGATTGCGCCCGCGGTTGGTGGGACTCTCTATGAACTCACGGAAGGGATAGGACGTCACGGCCAACCGCTCGCGGGGAGCGGCCGGAAAGGCCAGCGAGGGCTGCTTGGCTTCGACCCGCGGGACGGCAGTCCGCGGAGCGAATACCCCGGCGAGCAGCGGAAGATCCAGCAGGAACCGGCGCCGCGAAAGGCGGTACGACATGGATTCACTCCAGGCAAGTCTCGGGAGGCATTTGTCGCCCCCTGAACAGCTTCGGATCCCTGGCGGATTCTATCGCCTTCTGCCGGTTTGTCAACGCTTGGATGCGGCGCCGACGACGCCCGAGGGTTCGCTGCGAGTCCGGCCCGGGGTAGAATGTCCGCTGGCAGACGGAGGCTCTATGCGCGCCGATTGTGTGGAAGTCTCCTGGGACGCTGGAAAGAGCAAATGGATCGTGCGCATCGAGGCCGGCGAAGAAGTGGTACGCCGTGTGTTTGACGCACCCAAACATGGGGATGACGAGACGCTCCGCGCCGCAGCTCAGCGTACCGCACAGGGGGAAGGCTGCGAGCCCGACGTGGGCCAGATCACCGTGAAGCGGTGACCTGGCCCGCGGCGGGGGCCGCGGCTTCAAAGCCGTTTCCCAGGCCGCACCCATAGAGCAGGTGAAAGAGGGTCATCACCTGTTGCCGGGGGTACGAACGGCGGTCCGCGAGAAGGCCGTAGTCGCCCTCCGAGAAGTTGAAGCTGCCGTCGGGCTTCTGGCGGTCCAAGAGCCGCGCGTAGCAACGCTGACTAGCTTCCGGGAAAGTGAGCAAGCCGCGCGCGGCAGCCTCGTGCAACGCAGCAGCGAGCACAGCGGTATAAAAATCCACCTCCGGGCCCCCGCGCCGGCATCGCGAACAATCCGCGGCACAAGCGCCGTTCGGTTGAACACCTTGCTCGAGAAACAACGCGAGCTTCGCCAGGATGGATTGTATCCGCGCACCAGGCCGTAGCGCGTCGCACCATGCCAGCTTCAGAAACTGAAAGGCGTTGTACTGGAAGCAAAGATAGTGGGGACGGTCCTTTTCGTGCGTACCTGCCAGCGTGTAGGGCAGCTCGCCACTGGCTAACTGGGCCGCAGCGATGAAGTCGAGCAGGGGGTCTACGTGCTCCAGGAACCGCGCGTCACCCGTTGCACGCCACAGCCGGAGGAACAACCAGGCGGCTTCAACGGAGTTGTTGGTCACTTTGCCCCGCGGCTGGTCGAAGTAGTTGACCGCTTCCCCCGACGAGTGTTTCTGAAATCCGATACGGCGGACCAGGTAATCGTACCAGCGCCCGGCCCCGTCGAGATATTCCTTGCGTGGCTCGCGCTGGTAGCTGGCCAATAACCCGATGGCGGCCCAGTTGCCCTCCACCGTGGCCACCAAGTGCCGCCGCTCGGGCAGAGGATACGGCCAGAAGCCCGCCGAAGTCTGGCAGAGAAGAATGGCCTCTGTGGTCTGGATCGCGGCCTTCCGGTAGCGGGATTCTGCGGTGGCTTCGTGCAACGCCCAGTTGCAGAGAACCCAGTAGCCTTGCGACTGCATGAAGACATGGTGGTCGTGCCAAGGAAGAAACCGCAGATAGCTCTTGGCGAAGCGCCAAAGCCGCAGATTCAAGCGGACGCCAGGGTCTGGTCCGCGCAGCAGGCCGCCGCAAAGATGGCTTCGCCACAGGTGGGCGTAGAGGCGCTGGGCGGCGCGAAATAAGTCTTCCCGAGTGGGCATCGTCGCGATGAGGCGCTGGGCGGCCCAGGGAGATCAAGACGAGCTTTTGCTGTTACGGCGCGCCAGAACTCTGGCATAGACCTGGCAAATCCTGGCAGCCGCTTGGGCCGAGGAGAAACGCTGGCTCACCCTTTCCCTTCCCAGCGTCCGCGTTCCTCGGCGGCAAACCTCGACCATCTTCTCCGCCATCGCCGCGGCATCGCGCGGCACAATAAAACAGCCCTCCGTCATGCCCACGGCCTCGCGAACGTCGCCCACGTCCACCGAGACGACCGGCAGACCGACGGCCATGGCCTCCTTCACGATGTTCGGCGACCCTTCGGAGTGCGAGGCAAGCACCAGCAGGTCCGCCGCGTTCAAGTAGAGAGGCATCTCGCGGTGCGGCACGCGGTTGACTTGCAGCACTTCAATGTTAGGCACGGCTTGGCGCGCACGGGCAACCGCTTCCTCGATCAGATCGTAGCGCTTGTTGGCAATTTGGGGATCGTAGGGGAAGAGCACTAGCTTCTTTCGGGGATCAAGGTGGAGGTGACTACGCGCCTCGGACTGCGGGAGGGGGCGAAACAGGTCCAAGTCAACCCCATTAGGAATCACCTCGGCTTGATCGAGGGCCAGCTTGGCTTGCATGGCCACACTCTTGACGATAACCGCGGCCGCCAGGCGCGACAGGACGAAGCTCGAAGCCTGGAACAGGCGGCCCACCAGGGTGACGCGCCCCCGGCGGTCGCGGCGTCCGAGCACATCATCCCCCATGAAGGAAACTACCAGCGGCACGCGGCACTGGCATCGGGCCACCCAGCCGGACAAGCCAAAGTGGGCGTGCACCAGGTCGTACCTTTGTCGGCGGACGCACCGCCTGACTTCGCTGACGGCGCGCACGTAGTTCCAAAGCGACCGCCGCCCGTCGACGAAGAGGACCTCGTACTCAACGCCATGAGTTCGCAGCGACTCCATCTGGGCCTGGACCATGGCGCCGTACGCGGGGTTCTGCTCGGTTGGCCAAAGGTTGGTGACCACCAGCACGCGGCAGGCGGGGCGCGAGCGCGACTCATCCCCAGCTGCGCAGGTGGCAGCAGCCATTTACATCAGCACCGGACACTTCGACGGGTCCTGCAGCGGCACGCCTAGTTCGAGAGCATGCAGCACGTCATTCCAAACGGGCTGCAGCCTCGCCGCATCGTCTGCCCAGAAATCGAAGGTCATCAGCACCTGCACGGTTTGGCACGCCGCGTGTGGTCCTCCCCTTGGGGGGAGGGTCGTCCTTTTCCACGCTGCCATGAAGTTCCATTGTTCCACCGCCTCGGCGCGAGGGCAAGTACGCTGAGAGGCACCGGCATGAGGGCGGCGTTAACCTCTGCCGGTCCTCCGCACGCGCAGCAGGCCGCGCAGACGAGGAGTGGTTGACAAGGCCGAGCCTTCAGGATATGAGTAGATGTGTCCATGCGAGGCTCGCTAATATATCGCCATCGGCGCCTAAGCCATCAGGCGCAGTGTCAGCGGGCCCCGTTGGCAAGCTGATTCAGAGATCAGTCAAAGCAGCCGGGCCCGCTGATAAAGACAGATCGGCGGGCCTTTGTTATTTTGGGACCGGAAGAAAGCGGATGATCATGCTCAAAGAATCGTTGGTTCCAGCTATTGTTCAAGATTTCGCCAGCGGGGAGATACTTATGCTGGGTTATATGAACCAGGAGGCGCTGGACCATACCCTTGGCTCCGGCCAGGTTACCTTCTTCAGCCGGAGCCGCCAGCGTCTGTGGACGAAGGGGGAGACTTCCGGCCACCGGCTGCGGGTCCGCGAAGTGCGGGTGGACTGCGACGGTGACGCGCTGCTGGTCCGCGCACAACTAGAAGGCCCGGGCTGCTGCCATCTGGGCTATCGTTCGTGTTTCTTCCGCCGGCTGACGCCAGCCGGCGAAGAGGTGGTGGCGGAACGCGAGTTCGATCCTGAGAGGGTGTACCCGGATTCGGAGCGCGCATGAAGCTGAAGCTGGGACTGCCCAAGGGGAGCTTGCAAGAAGCGTCGCTGAACCTCTTTCGGCGCGCGGGATTCGAAATTGTCGTCCATCCGCGTTCCTATTTTCCCCGCATCGACGACGAGGAGATCGAGTGCATGCTGATTCGCGCCCAGGAGATGGCGCGTTACGTCGAGGATGGCGTACTCGATGCCGGCCTCACCGGTAAGGACTGGATTCTCGAGCACGGTGGCGACCTCCACGAAGTCGCCGATTTGATCTATTCGAAGCAAACGATGGGCAAGGTGCGCTGGGTGCTAGCCGTACCCGAGGAGTCACCCGTCCAAACTGTCCGCGACCTCGAGGGCAAGATCATCGCCACCGAGCTGGTGAAAGTCACCGAGCGCTATCTCGCCGAGCGTGGTGTGACGGCCAAGGTTGAGTTTTCGTGGGGCGCCACAGAAGTGAAGCCCCCAGTGCTGGCAGACGCCATCGTCGAAGTGACGGAAACCGGTTCTTCCCTGCGGGCCAATGGGCTGCGCATTGTCGAGACGGTGCTCGAGTCCAACACCAAGCTGATCGCCAACCATGCTGCGTGGGCTGACCCGTGGAAGCGCCAAAAGATCGAAACCTTGGTGATGTTGCTTCATGGAGCCATCGAGGCAGCAGGAAAGGTCGGGCTGATGCTTAACGTCCGGCGTGCCGACCTGCCCGGCGTCCTGGCAGTACTCCCCGCACTGAAGCGCCCCACCATCTCCGAGCTGAGCGAGCCCGAGTGGGTGGCCGTCAACACCGTAATTGAGGAAAAAACCGTTAGGGAGATCATCCCCCGCCTCAAGGCTGCAAAGGCGCAGGGCATTGTCGAGTACCCGTTAAATAAGATCGTGATGTGAGTCGAGGAGCGACCCTAGCGTTTACATCTCAGACGAGTCGGACAATACATCCGCAGGTATACAATTCTTCGGACCGCCCGGGGCGAGGTCACAACAAGCCGAAGGGTTTCACGGGTCGCAGTACACCAAATTTAAGGAACGAAGCCACCAAGTTGTTGAAAACACGACGAGGCGAGGTAATACTCTCGAGACCTGCGGCAAGGGCGGTCCCTCTTTCCGCAGTCCAAGATCGCAAGTTCAAATCATAAAACTTAAGGAACGAAGCCACCAAGTGATTGAAAATAAAGGATCGCGCAGTCGTGATGAGCACCGCGGGACGTTGAAGATTGTTCCCGCCTCCAGCAGCCGATTCCGCAAACTCCAGGCGTGCCGCACGACATTTTGGGCAGACGCTGAAGAGACCGCCAGCCGGATTCTAGAGGATGTACGCCGCCGGGGTGACCGTGCCCTGATCGACTGGACACGGCGCCTGGACGGCATTGATCTAACCCGGCAGGGCTTTGAGGTCAACCGGAAAGAGATCGATAAGGCATGCGGCCAGTGTCCTCGCGGGTTTCTTGCTGCACTGAAGAGTGCGGCGCGGAACATCCGTCGGGTGGCCCGGCAGCAGGTGCCGCGCACCTGGTGTATCCACACCGCGCGCGGCGTCACTATCCGACAGGTGGTGAAACCCTTGGAACGCGTCGCCTGCTACGTGCCGGGGGGGCGCTTTCCCTTACCCTCGACCGTTCTGATGAGCGTGATCCCTGCGCAGGAAGCGGGCGTCCGGGAGGTGATCCTGGCATCGCCGAGGCCCTCCCCGCCCGTCCTTGCGGCCGCGAGCCTCCTCGGGGTGAAGCGGATCTTCAGGCTGGGCGGGGCGCAAGCCATCGCCGCATTTGCCTACGGCACGGAGAGCGTGCCGCGTGCCGAAAAGATCGTTGGACCCGGTAACCGCTACGTGGCGGCAGCTAAAAAGCTGGTGGCGGGCGAGTGCGGCATCGACTTTGTAGCTGGCCCGACCGAGCTCGTCGTGGCCGGAGGCTGCGGCCGCCCCGAATGGATTGCCGCGGACCTGGTGGCTCAGGCCGAGCATGACCCGGATGCGATGTCGCTCTTCATCACGCCCTCGCGGCCACTGGCGGCGCAGGTTCAGGCAGAGGTCAGGAGCTTACTGAGCCGCCTCGATCTGCCAGTGGCCGCTGCCGCTTTGCGGCAGCAGGGGGCAATCATCCTGACTCACAGCCTTTCGGAGACGATCGAGTGTTGCAACCGGCTGGCACCAGAGCACCTCGTACTCCTGGATGACGCCGCTCCTTATCTCGCACGGGTAGCCTCCGCCGGCTCGATTTTCCTCGGCCGCTATGGCGCCGTTGCAGCCGGCGATTACGCCTCGGGCAGCAACCACATTCTCCCCACCGGTGGAGCCGCCCGGGTGCGGGGAGGGCTGAGTGCCGCCGACTTCGTCAAGGCGATCACCGTTCAGCGTTTGTCACGCTACGGTCTGGCGCGCTTGCAGCGCACGATTCTCACGCTGGCAGAGGTGGAAGGCCTGAGAGGGCACGCACACTCTGTGCGGGCGAGGTTCACGCATGCGCATCACGGTTAAGCCACGCGCCGCCATTGGCCGCCTGCCGACCTACCGCCCGCCCGAAGAAGGCCGCGTGGGCAAGCTGCGCCTGGATTTTAATGAGAACACGCTGGGCTGCGCCCCCGGCGTGGTGCGGGAAGTGCGCCGCATCCTGACAGCGGAATGGCTTGCGTGCTATCCGGAATACGAATGCGGCCGCCAGGCCCTGGCTTCCTATTACGGCGTTTCGCCCAGCGAGCTGCTGCTGACCAACGGCGTGGACGACGCCATCAAGCTCATTTGCGATACCTTCGTCAGCCCCGGCGATGTGCTAGTCACGCTCGCGCCGACGTTTCCCATCTACCAGTTCTTCCACCAGCTGGCCGGCGGCCGCACCAGAATCGTGCGCTACGACCAGCATCTCCGTTTAACCGGCGAGAAGGTGCTCAAGGCCCTCGAACGCAGGACTCGCTGGGTCGCGCTGGCCAATCCCAACAACCCTACTGGCACGTTGATGGCCAAGAGTGACATCGAAGCGATTCTCCGCGCCGCGCCCCGCACCCTGGTGCTGGTGGACGAGGCTTACTTTGACTTCTCGGGCGAAACCGTGCTGCCCTGGATTAGGAAATTCCCCAATCTGGTGGTTTCGCGCACTTTCTCCAAGGGTTTCGGGCTGGCGGGGTTGCGGCTGGGCGTATTACTGGCTCAGGCGGGTCTTATCGCCGACCTGCGCCGGGCACACGCTGCCTTCCCCGTGAATTCGGTGGCCGTAGCCTGCGCGCTGGCGGCTATCCGCCACGAGGACTATGTTCGCCGCTACGCGCGAGCGGTACGCACCAGCCGCGCGATGCTGTGCCAGTACTTGGACGCACTGGGTGTCACCTATGCGCCGAGCGCCACCAATTTCGTGCTGGTACGGTTCGGCGAGCGCTCGCCGGAAATCGCGCGCCGTCTTCGCCTGGAGAATATTCTGGTGCGCGACTGGAGCTATGATCCGTCCCTGCGCAGCTACCTGCGTATCACGCTGGGCACGGCTAGCCAGACTCGGCGGCTGATTGCGGCGCTAGCACGGCAACAGCACCTGATGGACACACGCGACGGCGACGGCGGGTGGCGCCGCTTCACTCGCTATTCGTCCACTGGATACTTCGCATGAGGCAGGATGGTCCAAGGATTGGCAAGGTACATCGCCAGACGGCGGAGACGGACGTTCAGGTGCGCCTGAGCCTGGACGGCAGCGGGCGCTACCACGTCTCAACCGGCATCCGGTTCCTCGATCACATGCTCGAGCTCGTGGCCCGCCACGGCGCCTTTGATCTGGATTTGGCGGCGCACGGTGACCTCGACGTGGACCAGCATCACACCGTCGAGGACGTGGGCATCGTCCTCGGCCAGGCGCTGCGCCAGGCCCTCGGCAACAAGCGCGGCATCAACCGCGCGGGCTACTTCCTCATGCCTATGGATGAAGCGCTCGCCGTGGCGGCGGTCGACCTCAGCGGCCGTCCCTATTTGATGATGAAGGCGCCCATCCGCGCGCGCCGGGTCGGAGACCTTGAAGCTGAACTCATCGAGGACTTCTTTCAGGGATTCGCAGCAGCGGCGGGCGCCAATGTGCATCTGCGTCTGCTGCAGGCGCGCTCCAGCCACCACGCTGTCGAAGCGCTGTTCAAAGCTTTTGCCCGCGCCCTACGCTATGCCGTCGCGCGCGATCCGCGGCTGAAGCGACAACTTCCCAGCACCAAGGGGCTCCTGTGATCGCCCTGGTCGACTATGGCGGCAACGTTGGCTCGGTGCGCAAGGCCATCGAGTATCTAGGCGCTGCCGCGGATGTGATTAGGGTGCAGGCAGCGGACGCAGCGGCGCGTCTCCGCCGGGCGGAGAAGATCATCCTGCCAGGTCAGGGCCATTTCGGCGTGATGGCGCACGCGCTGGCAGAGTCGGGGCTGAAGGCAGATTTGAGCGATCAGCTCGCTGCCGGAACTCCCTTCTTCGGAATCTGCCTGGGCCTGCAAGTACTCTACGAAGGTAGCGATGAGGCTCCGGGCGTGGCAGGTCTCGGCCTGCTTCGCGGCCCAGTGAAGCGACTCCAGCCCGTACCCGCGCCGCAGCGGGTCTGGGGACCGGCTTCGGGAACGAAGGTACCCCACGTCGGCTGGAGTCAGCTCGAGATTCGCAAGCCCGCTAGCCGCCTGCTGCGCGGCATCCCCGACGGCAGCTTCTTCTACTACTGCCATTCGTATTACGGCCCGGTTACGGCGGAGACCTGTGCCATCACCGAATATGGTTCGCCGTTCGCGGCCGCTGTCGAGCGCGGCCACGTCTGGGCGGTCCAGTTTCATCCTGAAAAGTCCGGCCAAGCCGGATTGCAGGTGCTAATGAACTTTCTCAATCTGTGAACACGATCGGTCGTTCTCGGGCCTCCGATGTTCGTTCTGAGTTCAGATGATTCCTTGAAGTTTAACGGCCACCATCGTAGGTAAGCCAAGGCCGAGAAAAGAGCAACTCAGAGCCGCGAACCGCCGAACCCGGAGCAAGAAAATTGCTCGCTAAACGCATTATCCCCTGCCTCGACTGCCGCGACGGACGTGTAGTGAAAGGCGTTCGGTTCGTGGAACTGCGCGACGCCGGCGATCCGGGTGAGCTGGCAGAGGCGTACAACCGCGAGGGCGCCGACGAACTGGTGATGCTCGACATCTCGGCCTCGCGCGAGGGCCGTGCCACGCTTCTGGATACGGTTCAGCGCGTCGCCCGCCGCCTGTTCATTCCACTAACCGTAGGCGGCGGCCTGCGGACTATCGATGATGCGGAGCGGTTACTCGGTGTGGGGGCGGACAAGGTGGCGGTCAATACGGCTGCAGTGGAGAAGCCGGAGCTCGTCCGAGAACTCGCCGCGCGGTTTGGCAGCCAGGCGGTTGTCGTAGCCATCGATGCAAGGCGGGCTTCGCCCCTCGAAGCTCCAAACTGGAACCTTGGAAGCTTCGAGTCTACACCCCCCCTCCCTTCCTCGCGTGGGAGGGCGGAGGGAGTGACGGCAAAGGTGAAGCAGCCGTCCTGGGAAGTGGTGACGTATGGAGGCACCCGCCGGACGGGACTGGATGCGGTCGATTGGGCTCGCCGCGTCGAGTCGCTGGGAGCGGGCGAAATTTTGCTGACCTCGATGGATGCGGATGGCACGCAGCAGGGCTTTGATTGCGAACTGACAAGGGCGGTCTCGACCGCCGTGCGGATTCCGGTGATTGCCTCGGGAGGGGCGGGCACGCCTGAGCACTTTGCCCAGGTGTTCCTCGAGGGCGCAGCGGACGCCGCCTTGGCTGCCTCCGTGTTTCATTTCGATCAGTATTCGATTCGCCGCTTGAAGGAGTTTCTGCGTCGACGCGGGATTTCTGTCAGACTTTAGAGCTACTCGGTTTGCGGTTCGGAGTCTGTTTGACTGCGAAGGCCCGAAGGATCCATGAGCCACAACAGCAGTCAACAAACCATGCGCAAATGATTATTCCCTGCATTGATTTAATGGACGGCAAGGTGGTGCAGCTCGTGCAAGGGTG
Source organism: Acidobacteriota bacterium (assembly GCA_902812465.1). GTDB lineage: Bacteria > Acidobacteriota > Terriglobia > UBA7540 > UBA7540 > CADDZE01. The sequence goes on from CADDZE010000040.1 coordinate 28,129, forward strand.
CGAGGCGAAGAAGAAGCTCGAGCTGCCAGATCCCGTGGCCGTCCTCGAACGCTTTGCCGAATATGCGGAAGTCCAGGTGATCGACCTAAATGCAGCGATGGGCCGCGGCGGCCAGCCGGAAATCGTGCGGCAACTGTGCCGCCGAAAGCCTTGCCGGGTGGGCGGCGGCATACGCAGCGTGGCGCGTGCTTTGGAGGCAGTGGACGCCGGCGCGCACAAGGTCATCACCGGCAGCGCCGCCTTCACCGAGACAGGCATCAACCGCGCCTTCCTCGAAGAGCTCGCGCAGTCGGTCCCCAGAGAAAAGCTGATGATTGCGGTCGACTGCTGGGGCAACCGGGTCGCCATCCATGGCTGGAAGAAGGTGCTTCCGCTGACCGCCGATAAAGCTCTGCCCCAGCTAGAGCCGTATGCGTCAGAGTTCTTGTGTACCTGCATCGATACGGAAGGCCAGCTGGCGGGAACGAGGATCGATTGGTTTCGCGCCCTGCGCCGCGTGACGCGGCTGCCGATTACGGCGGCGGGCGGCATCACCACGGACGAGGAAGTGCGTGCGCTGGAGGCGATGGGAATGAACGCCGCCCTGGGCATGGCCATCTATCGCCGGTGCTATCCGGAACTCTTTATAGCCTCAGACGGGCGCGGTGGCAGCCATCAGTCGATGTAAATTCGGGGGACGCGCTTGCCGATGGAGCAGAGGACTTCATAGGGAACGGTATCCAGTTGGGTGGCAATTTCAAGTGCGGTGATGGAGCAATGTTCGGATCGGCCAATGAGGATCGCTTCATCGCCCACCATCACTCCCGGAATGTCCGTGACGTCCACCAGGGTCAGGTCCATGCTGATGTGGCCCACGATGCGCGCGTAATGGTCCGCGATGATGACGTGTCCGCGATTGGAAAGCGCTCGGCTGAGACCGTCCGCGTAGCCAACCGGTAGAGTGGCGATGCGGGATGGCCGCCGCGTGTAGAAGGCAGCACCGTACCCGAGGGGAGTGCCGCTGGGTACGTCCTTGAGGTAGACCACTCGCGATTTGAAGCTCAGGATTGGCTCGAAATCCTTGGTGTCGGGCGCTCTCTTCCCGGGCGGCGTGACAAAGGGAAGGCAGTATCCATAGAGCAGCGCGCCGATCCGCACGAGGTTTTCGGGGATGTTACAGTCCAACAGCAGCGCCGCGCTATTCGAAACATGAATCCACTCGGGTTGGACATCAAACCAGGGGAGTTGTTTCAGGGCGGCGCGAAAGCGATCCACCTGCTCGGCTGTCTGGCAAGCGACGAGATCTTCGGCCGAGGCAAGGTGGGTGAAGACGCCGGTCATCCGGAGGCGCGGCGCATCACCGGCTAGCTGCTGGTAGCGCTCAATGAAGGCCGGAAGCAGGCCGGGCGGCAGGCCCAAGCGTCCCATGCCGGTGTCAATCTTCAAGTGAAAATCGATGGTTGCGTTCATCCGCGCGGCGCACTCGGCGTAAGTATCCAGGCGGGCCGTCGAGGAGACCGAAGGCGTCAGCCTGTAGTGAAGCAGGTCGGCAGGATCGCTCATGTAGAGTCCGCCGAGCAGGAGGATCGGCTGATGGACGCCCGCATCGCGAAGTTCGATGGCTTCTTCGACCGTGGCGACCCCCAACCAGTCGGCACCGCATTCGGCCAGCACTTTGGCGACGGGCACGGCGCCATGGCCGTAGGCATCCGCCTTGATCACTGCCATCACCCGGCAGGACCTGCGCTCCGCCAGCGCGCGCACACGCTCGAAGTTGCGGCGCAGGGCTCCCAGCGATATTTCCGCCCAGGTCGGCCGCAGCAGTTTGTCCGGTTGGAAGGTCACAGGGAGCCAGTCAGCGTACGCATCAGGCGGGATCACCCCTCACACGTCTTCCATGCCCGGCGAGTAGTTTTCGAACCGGGTATAAGGCTTCAGGAAAACCAGCTTCAGCGGACCGGTAGGGCCGTTGCGCTGCTTGCCGATGTTGAGCTCGGTGACTACACCCAGGTCCTCGGTATCGTGGTCGCCGTTGCGGCCGGAAGCCGGACGGTGGATGAAGATGACCACGTCGGCGTCCTGCTCAATCGAGCCCGAGTCGCGCAAATCAGAGAGCTGAGGTTCGCGTCCCTTGCCGGCTTCAGGCGCGCGGCTGAGCTGCGAGAGCGCAAGGACGGGCACATTCAGCTCTTTGGCGATGCTCTTCAGGCCGCGCGAAATGAAGCTGACTTCCTGGGTGCGATTCTCGAACCGCTGGTGGCCGGTGACGAGCTGCAGGTAGTCGACAATCAGCAGGTCCAGCCCGCGCTCCGCCTTCAGGCGCCGCGCTTTGGCGCGAATCTGCATGATGCTGAGAGCTGGCGTATCCTCAATGAACAGAGGAGCTTCCGCCAGGCGCCCGAGCGCCGCCGTCATTTTGGCCCAATCCTCTTTGCTGGCAAAGCCCGTGCGCAGCTTGTGGCTGTCGATGCGGCCCTCCGAGCAAAGCAGGCGGATAAGCAAGGACTCTTTGCTCATCTCCAGCGAAAAGATGGCCACCACCTTCTTCGTGACGGTAGCGGCGTGGGCGGCAATGTTGAGCGCCAGCGCCGTCTTGCCGAGAGAAGGGCGGGCGGCGATGATCACCAGCTCGCCCGGCTGCAGCCCGGAGGTCATGCTGTCGAGATCCACGAAGCCCGTCTCGATGCCGGTCACGCCGTGGCCGCGCTCGAAGAGCACATCCAGGGTGCCGAAGCTAGACTTCACGATATCCGGGATGCGGAAGAAGCCGGAGCGCACCTTCTCCGAGGCCAGTTCGAGCACCTGGCTCTGCGCCAGGTCGATCAGCGTTTCCGGGTCGTCCTGAGCCTCGAGGCAGCGGGCAATGACATTGCTCGAAGCGTTGATCAGCCGCCGGACCAGCGCCTTCTCCTTTACGATGCGCGCGTACTCGTGCACACTGGCCGCCGTCCCCATGGGGATGCCGTCGGTCAGCGAGGCCAGGTACGCCGCGCCGCCCACGCGCTCCAGCAAGCCTTCCTTGCCCAGCTCTTCGGCTACCGTAACCAAGTCAATGGTGCGGTTCTTTTCGAAAAGCGCCAGCATGCGCTCGAAGATGATACGGTGGGCTTCGGAGAAGAAGTCGTCCTTCCCCGCAACTTCCAGAACGATGGTCAGCGCGCTGTTATCGAGCAGAATGGAGCCCAGCAGGGCGCGCTCCGCTTCGAGGTTATGAGGCAGGGTTACTTCCTGGATCGCTCCGGGCATGGGTGCGAGGATGCGATTATATCATTCGCGATAGGAAGCCGCCGCGGCTGCTCCCCGCCGAGTTTCACCGTCGCCAGCGCCGCGGCTGTATAACCGGCCCCTTGCCCCTACCAACTGTGGATGGTGCCGTCGAGTCGCCGATTGACGGGCAGATAGGCACGGCGGTACGGGTACTGGGCGGCCAGCCCTTCGTCGATATCCACTCCCAGCCCGGGGGCGTCGCCGGGGTGCATCATGCCGTCGGAGAACGTGTAGGCGTGCGAAAAGACGCGCTCCGTCTCCGCACTGTGACGCATATATTCTTGGATCCCGAAATTATGCACGCTCAAGTCGAAGTGCAGCGCGGCGGCGATGCACACGGGGCTCATGTCCGTGGCGCCATGGCAGCCGGTGCGCACGTGGTACAGCTCAGCCAAGCTGGCAATCTTGCGCAAATGCGAGATGCCCCCGGCGTGGACCACGGTCGTGCGGATATAGTCGATCAGTTGCTCCTGGATGAGCTGCTGGCAGTCATAGACGGAGTTGAACACTTCGCCGACAGCGAGCGGCGTGGTGGTGTGCTGTCGGATCAGCCGGAAGCTCTCCTGCAGTTCGGCGGGTACCGGGTCCTCCAGCCAGAACAGATGGTACGGCTCTAGGCTTTTGCCCAGCCGCGCCGCTTCAATGGGCGTCAGCCGGTGGTGCACGTCATGCAGCAGGTGGACTGCAGAGCCGAATTCTTTGCGCAGCCGCTCGAACAAGTGGGGCACGAAATTCAAGTAAGCTTCCGAGCTCCAGAGGCACTCGGGAGGCCGGCCGGGCTCGGCCGGCTCATAATAGAAATCGCCGCGGCCCACGCCATAGACGGTCGCCATTCCAGGCACGCCGGACTGGACGCGGACCGCCTTATACCCCAGGCGCAGGTACTCAGCGACAGCATGAAGGGTGCTTTCGATATCGGCTCCGCTGGCGTGGCCGTACACCATCACGGCATCGCGCGAGGCACCGCCCAGCAATTGGTACACGGGAACGTTCAACGACTTGCCCTTGATGTCCCACAACGCTGTGTCAACGGCGCTGATCGCCGTCATGGTGACCGGGCCACGCCGCCAGTAGGCACCTTTGTAGAGATACTGCCACGTGTCTTCGACGCGGCGGGCGTCGCGGCCGATGAGCAGCGGAATGACGTGATCGGCCAAATAGCTGGCAACAGCAAGCTCCCGGCCGTTCAGCGTGGCATCGCCCAGGCCGTAGAGGCCGTCTTCCGTGGTGACCTTGAGCGTGACAAAATTACGTCCAGGACTGCAGACGATGACCTTGGCGTCCGTGATTTTCATAAGCTTGTCAGAAGATCAGCGATTGGCGCTCAACATAACGCGCGGGACTCCGGGTATCCCAGCCGGTTAAACAGGCTTACTCCTCCTGCTTTACTTGGTTCCACAGGACTTCCAGTTCGTCCGCCGTGCAGTCCGCCAGGCGACTCCCCTGCTCCGCCGCTCTGCGCTCGAGGGCACGAAAGCGGCTGGCAAACTTCTGGTTGGCACGACGCAGACAGGTCTCCGCGTCGGAACCCAGGTGACGCACCAGGCTGGCGGCAGCGAAGAGAAAATCGCCGAGCTCTTCCTCCAGTTGCTCTCGGGCCGCTACCCTGCCCTGAGCATCGCCGAGCACGCGGCGCACTTCGCTTAGCTCTTCTTCGATCTTCGCCAGAACATCCGCTGGATGCTTCCAGTCGAATCCTAGCTCTGCCGCGCGCACACCGAGCTGGTGAGCCATTAGCGTAGCGGGCAGGCTTTCCGGGATGCTGTCGAGCACGGAAGGGATGTGGTCGGTGTCGCGAGGAGAAGCTGCGGAGCGGCGTTCCAGCTCTTTGGCGGTTGTCCAGTTTCGCAGGGCGTCCTCCGGTGTCGATGCTCGGGCATCGCCAAAGACGTGCGGATGGCGCCGCACCAGCTTCTCGCAAATGGCCTCCACTACCTGATCGAAGTTGAAGCGGTTCTCCTCCTCGGCTAAGCGCGCCAAGAAGACGATGTGAAAGAGAAGATCGCCCAGTTCATCTCGCAAGCCATCGGGCTCCGGCTGCCGGGCTGCGTCCGCAACCTCGTAAGCCTCGCAGAGCACCTGCGGCCACATCGAGCGGTAATCCTGGGCCCGGTCCCACGGGCAGCCCTCGGGGCCGCGCAGCCGCGCTACCAAGTCAACGAGCCTCTGAATGGGATGTTCTGTCAAAGGACCTCAACGGGCGCTAGACGCCACCCTCTGTTTTTCCTTTCCAGGCACAGCAGCTGACGGGATCGCAAGTCAGGCGGTTCTGCAAACTGAGCCCCTTGGTGGGGGCTTATCCGCCACCTACTCTAGCAGCTAGCCGTCGGGAGGCGCAAGATGCGAGCTCAGGGTGTCATTGGCACATTAATCAGCCGGATGAATGAGCACGTGATCTGTCGGCTGAAGGCGGCGAGGGGAATCGGGCATTCTGTCGGGAGGGAGGCAGAAGGTGACGATACTCGGAAGCCGCCTGGGAGCGGACGAGGAAAGTACAGGAAG
>CADDZE010000041.1 GCA_902812465.1 Acidobacteriota bacterium
GAGTTCGATCCTCAGGCAAGTCCCCACAGCTCCGTCAACTCCTTGCGGGACTTGGCCTTAAGCCTCATGAGCTCCGCCACCCGGGCTAAGTTGTTGCTCCGCTTGGCCGCTTGCATCTCCCGTTCCACCGCCTGTGCCTTTAGCTTGAAGGCGGCCTCGATCACACGCTCGCGCTCCGGCGTCTCCCCCGGCCACAGCAACGCCTCGCGAAGGATGCGGTTTTCTGCCTCGCTCAAAAACGGTTCAAGGTCACTGACGCTGACGGGGTTGCCAGCGCCCAGTCGCTCGCTCGCCACCTGCATCAGCCGCTCCGTAGCCAGCCCCGCGAAGACACCTTCGGCTACAAGCCGGGGAAGAAACTCGGCGGCCAAGGCGGGATTCTCCAGACAAGCCCGCAGCAGGTCCCGCTCTGCGGGCGTCGGACGTAACCGTTCTGAATCGCGCGGTGGTTGCAGACTGGGACGCGCGCGGGCAGCGCTGCGTTTCAATTCCTCGCGCAGCAGGGCATCGTCTAGCCGCAAGCGCTCGGCCAGCCGGGCAGCCCAGGCCGCCCGTAGCAGGGGACTCGGCAGCCGCGCCAGGTAAGGTAACACGGCGTTGGCAGCCGCCACGCGTCCCTGGGGTGTATCGAGGCCGTGAGCAGCAGCGGCGCGGTCAGCCAGATAGTCGAGGTAAGAAGGCGCCGCGTCCAGAAGCTTGCGGTACGCCTCGGCCCCGTGGTGGCGAATGAACGCGTCCGGATCCAGTCCCGGTGGCAGCACCAGCACCTGCACTTCGAACCCTTCCTCCAACAATAGTCCCAGGGAGCGCTCCGTAGCCGCCATGCCTGCCGAATCGGGATCGTAGTTCACCACCGCGCGCCGCGTGTGGCGGCCCAGCAGGCGGACCTGACTCTCCGTCAGGCTGGTGCCACAGCTGGCCACGACATTTTCGACCCCAGCCGAGGCCACCGCAATGCAATCCATATATCCTTCCACCAACACGGCACGATCAAGCCGGCGGATGGCCTCTGCCGCCCGGTCCAGATTGTAAAGCACCCGGCTTTTGCTGTAGATGGGCGTCTCCGGCGAGTTGAGATACTTCGGCGGTTCCTCTCCGAGTGCCCTTCCCCCAAAGGCCACGATTCGGCCGCCCTCATTGGCAATGGGAAACATCACCCTCCGCCGGAAGCGGTCGAACCGTCGGTCTCCTTCGGCAGCGCGGATCACCAGCCCGCTTTTCTCCATCAGGCCGGCATGGAAATCCATGCCCGCCAGCCGGCGGGCGAGCGCCTGGCCGTCCGAAGGGGCGTAGCCGATACGGAATCGCGCAAGGGCCTGGTCACCCAAACCGCGGTCCGCCAGGTAGGCGCGCGCCGCCCGGCCTTCCGTGGTTGCCGAAAGCTGCGTGGCAAAGAAGTGTGCTGCCGCTTCGTGCATTCTGTAAAGCGCTGCCCGTTCCTGGGCGCGGGCGTCAGAGGCGGCGTCCGCTTCGGTCTCGCGCAGGCGCACGCCGACCTTCTCGGCGAGACGCCGCAGCGCTTCTGGAAACGTCAGGTGCTCCATCAGCATGACAAACTTGAACACGTCTCCGCCCACACCGCAGCCAAAGCAGTGAAAAATCTGCTTCACCGGATGAACCGCGAAGGACGGCGTCTTCTCCTGGTGGAAAGGGCACAATCCAACCAGGTTCACCCCCGCCTTGCGCAGTTTCACGTGTTCGCCAACGATGCGGACGATGTCGGCAGCCGCCCGCACTTCATCCACCTGGCGCATTTCAGCCTATCCCGGCACGATGATGCTGGGCGCCGGCCTCGAATAATCCTCCGAAGCCAGCTGCGTACGCAGGAAGTCGAGAAAGGCGCGGCTCTTGGGACGCCCATTCATCCGTAGCACGCCCAGCTTGGCGAAGAAAATGAGCACGTCCCGCAGCTCGGAATCGGAAACCCGCTCCAGATCCCTGGCAGCTTTCGTGTGCTGATAGCCGCGCAAGGCCGCCTTCAGCGACTCGTACAATTCACGCTGCAGCGGAGGCACGGGCGGCTTCTCATAATAGACGCCGCTCGATAGCGTTTGGTAGGTTTCCGCCAGCGACGTCACGGCGGCGACCACGTCGGAATCCACCAGTTCGCGCCTTTCCCGGGCGTAGACACAAACGGCATTAGCCAGGCCAACCAGCACCCGCTCGTGGTCCACGATGAACGACTCGGGAATCTTGCGGTCGGGGAAAGGCAGCTCGCGTGCCTCCAGGTTGCGACGCCCTTCTTCGGCGCGCCGGCTAGCGACCAGGTAAACGCAGTCCGCCGGGCAGTCGATGGTCACCTCGCGCTCGGTGCCGCAGCACACGGAGCAGATAGATTCGGCCTTGGCAGGGCAGAAGCGGCTGGCTTTTCTCTTGCGGCAGATGGGGCACGTCATGGCGCTTGCAAGCCCCGGGACCCAGCGGCTCAGGCGCTGCCCCGGGCAAGCGGGGACGGCTCTCGTTCACGATGGGTCATGCGTGGCCGTTCACCCAGCTCGATTCATGCTAGCACAGCCTGCGCGCTGGCGTCGCCTGGCCTGGGCCGGCCCCCAACCGTGGTTTTGGGTGCGGACGGAGGAGCCCGATCTCGTGTTTTTCAATCACATATCCGGTTCGTTTGGTCAAACAAAACGGCGCGGTAAAGCGGCGTTGCGCGCAGCCATTGATGCTGGCGGAAAGCGGTTTCCGCCGACTCGTAGAGCGGACCGAGCGGCTCAACCGCCGGAGCTTGAAGTCCGGCGGCTGCCGGCCCGCGATTCACGGCGAGCCACACCACGAGAAAGAGCGCAAGGAGGAGGCGGAGCCCGCGGGCGCCCGCCGCTGGCTCGCCGTTCTGCCGCGTTCCAGTCCCTGGATCCATCACCGCCACGAACATCTTGACAGGCCCCGCCAGGAATGGTAAATGAGGCCGGTTGTCTAGACAAGCAGTCATGCTGCCCTTCGCCATCGACCGCCACAGCGTGGTGCCCATCTACTACCAGATCCAGCAGCACCTCCTGGACCGCATCCACCGCGGGGAGCTGAAACCCGGTGATCCCGTGCCCCCGGAGCAGGAGCTCTCGGCCAGCCTCGGGGTGAGCCGCATGACCGTTCGCCAGGCCCTCAAGTCGCTTTGCAGCCTGGGGGTCGCTTACAGCCGGCGCGGCCGCGGCACCTTTATTTCGGGCATGAAGCTGGAAAAGAACTGCCGGCAGGTGCGCTCCTTCACCGAGGAGATGCAGGCGCTGGGGCTCCGCCCGCGGTCGAAGGTGCTGTCGTTCCGCGTACGGCCGGCCGCGCGCGAAGTGAGTGAGGCGCTGCGGCTGCGGCCCAAGGAGCCCGTCATCCGCCTCGAGCGCATCCGCCTGGCCGGCGCCTCGCCCATGGGGGTTGAATCGAGCTACCTTCCCCAGCGCCTCTGCCCGGACTTGCTTTCACAGTTCGATCCGCGGGGATCGCTCTACCAGGCTTTGTGGCAGCACTACGGCATCCAAATGCTCTTCGCTGACGAAACGGTGGAGGCGGGCCTGGCGAGCGCCCAGGACTCCCAGCGGTTGCGTGTGCCGGTGGGGGCTCCGGTCTTTCTCTTTACCCGGCTCTCGTACGTGCACGGCGGGCAGCCGGTGGAGTACGTCAAGTCGGTGTACCGCGGCGACCGGTACAAGATTGTGAACCGGCTCACGCGCCTGAATCGCGCCCTGCTGACGGGTGGCAGCGGGTTGGTCACCTGAGGCTGGCCGCCGCTGTCCCGTGGAAACCCGATGTCTGCCGAAGAATATTTCAGCCGCATCACCAACATCCTCGCGCAAATCCGTTCAACACAGAAAGAGAAGATCGCCGCGGCGGGTGAGGCTTTTGCCGTCTCGATCGCTTCTGGCGGGCGCGTCTACCTGTTCGGCAGCGGCCATTCGGTGATCCCGGTGCTGGACGTCTTCCCGCGCTACGGCAGCTTTGTCGGCTTCCAGCCCATCTACGACCCGCGGCTGATGTGGTTCAACGTGGTGGGCCCGGGCGGCGCCCGGGAGCTGTTGTGGCTGGAGCGGCAGGAAGGTTACGCACGCGTCATTCTGGCCAGCTATGACCTCGAGCCGCGCGACTCGATGCTGGTGTTCTCGCACGGGGGGCTCAACGCCGTTCCGGTGGAGATGGCCATGGAGGCCAAGGCGCGTGGCCTTCGCGTCGTCTCCGTCTCCTCTCACCAGAACCACCGGCAGGCTCGCGCCACGCACTCCACCGGTAAGAAGCTGCCCGACGTCTCCGATATCGCCATCGACAATTGCGTTCCGCCCGAGGACGCCTTAGTCAGTGTCAAGGGTCTGCCCGAAAGGCTGGCCGCGGGCTCGACCGTCGCCGCGGTGGCGATTGCCATGGCGTTGGTGGCCGAAACGGGCGCTCGGCTGGCCGCCGCCGGCCACCGGCCCCTAACCTTCGTCTCCCCCAACGCGGGCCTGCCGCCCGAACACAACGAGGGCGTTTTCCGGGCTTATGCCCAGAGGTCGTTGCCGCGCAAGTCATGACCAACCGCCCCCGTTGGGGGCCTGAAAGGAGGCACCGATGCTCCGGTACGGGCGCGAAGGCCGTCTCAGGACGGCAGGAACCCTGGCTCTGTGGTCGCTGGCTGGCTTGGCCTCGCTTCGGGCGCAGGAAATCACCGGCGTTAACAACCGGGACTTTGCCGTCTATAAGAGTTTCCGCACGCGTTGGTTCGGCGGCAGCTTGACGGGCGAGCACAACGCGCTTCAGTTCCGCACCGAGTTCTTCAACGTGTGGAATCACACCCAGTTCTCAGGCTTGGACACCCCATTCGGCGACCCAGCCTTCGGCCGGGTGGTTTCTGTCTACCCGCCGCGGGAAATCCAGTTTGGCCTGAAGTTCTTGTGGTGAGCGCGGCGGGGCAACTCCTCGGCGGTCGCGAAGGCGCGCTGGGAGCTCACCGCTCGGGGCTAGGCTGGCGCGCCCAGGGGGCGATAGCCCCCGGCGCGTTCACCCCTTCAATGCGGGTTATGACCTTACGGATCGCGAGCGCGGCGAAGCGAGTAGTCGAAACTCTGCGGCTTAGTCTCATGTTGCTGGCGGCGCTGCCGGCTCCGGGTTTGGCCGCGCCCTCTCCCGCCGCAGACGAGCACTTCTTTCCGGTTGCTGTTTGGTATGGGGGAGGCAAGGCGCGGGCTCCCATGCTCGAGCGCCTGGATTCGACCAGCGCGGAGCGTTGGGGCCGCGACCTGGACCAGATCAAGGCGGCCGGCTTCAATACCGTCAAGTGCTGGGTGGACTGGGCCACCGCTGAGCCGCGTCCGGGCGAATTCCACTTCGAGAATCTGGACTTGCTGCTGCACCTGGCGGAAGCGCGCGGGCTGCGCGTCATCATTCAGGTCTACCTCGATTCCGCTCCCGACTGGGTGGGCGAACGTTATCCGGACGGCCGCTTCGTGGATCGTAGTGGCGCCGTAATCCGGTCACAATCGGCGCCCGGTTTCTGCATCGACCATGCCGGCGTCCGCGGCGAGATCGTCAAGTTCCTCGCGGCCCTCTCCCAGGACGCGAACCGTTCACCGGCGCTCTATGGCTGGGATGCCTGGAGCGAGCCTCACGTTATTAATTGGGCGGACTTCCCTTATCTTCCCCAGGCCGAGTTCTGCTTCTGCCCGCACACCCAAGCGCGCTTCCGCCAGTGGCTGAAGGCCAAGTACAAGACCCTCCCTGCCCTCAATGCTGCCTGGTACCGCCGATTCGAGACCTGGGACCAGGTGGAGCCGCCGCGCTTCTCCACCATCCTTTCTTACACCGACTACCTCGACTGGCGAGCTTTCATCGATGACAAGCTGGCCGGCGATTTGGAAACGCGCGTCGAGGCTATTCGCAGCGCCGACCATACCCACGCCATCACCAGCCACGCGGCCAGCCCCGCCTTGTTCACTTCGCCCGTGGACGGTTATGGCGAGCCTGACGACTGGAAGATGAGCCGCGCCGCCGACTTCTTCGGCACCTCGCTCTACCCCAAGCACTCCGAGTCGCTGCACCCCTGGTCGTACCAGCAGCTTGCTGCCGCACTGGACTTTACCCGTTCGGCCGGCCGCAGCGACGGCAAGGGCTTCTGGATTGGCGAGCTGCAGGCAGGCCAGGGCGTAACCGGAATGCGGATTGCCGAGCCCGTGACAGCGCAGGATGTCACCTTTTGGATGTGGAAAGTGGTGGCAAACGGGGCGCGGGAAATCGCCGTCTACGCCTGGTATCCGATGAGCTCGGGCTTTGAATCCAACGGCTACGGCCTGGTGAATCTGGATGGCACGCTGACGGACCGCGCCCGTGCCGCCGGCCAGGTGGCCCGCATCATCGGCCGCCATGCGGCAGACCTGCTGACCGCCCAGCCCGCGCCAGCCCAAGTGGCGATCCTCTACAACCGGCTATCCTACATGGTAGGTGGCGAGCAGGCGTCGCTTTCGAGGCTGGGCAATGCGGAACGCGACTCGTTGCTCGGCCTTCACCAGGCATTCCTGGAAGAACAGATTCCCGTCGATTTCGTCCATCCAGACGACGTGATGCAGGGCCGTCTCAGCCCCTACAAGATCGTCTTCGTCCCTTACCCGGTGATGCTCTCCCAGAACGTAGCCGAAGGCTTGAAGCGCTATATCCAAGCCGGAGGGACAGTGGTAGCCGAGGCTCGGCTGGCATGGAACGACGAACGAGGCTTCGCCAGCGACGTCATCCCCGGCTTTGGACTGGCCCCGGTGTTCGGCGCGCGCGAGAAGGTGATCCGGCCAGTCGAGCAAGCCAAGATGTTGCTCTCCTCCGCCCTGGGCGACATGAAGGTGGGCCAGGCGGTGACGGGCGAAGCCTTCCAGGAAGAGCTGGATCCCCTGGCGGGAGCGGACGTGCTGGCGCGGTTTGCTGACGGGGTGCCCGCAATCGTCCAGAACCATGCCGGCCAAGGCAAGGCCATCCTGATCGGCTCCTTCGTGGCCCTGGCCTACCAGCGCGCCCACGATGCCTCGGCAAAGGCCCTGCTGGTAGCCCTAGCACGATCCGCTGGTGTCTCGGCGGATGTCGAAGTGAAAGGTGCCCCTCAAGTCGAAGTCCGCCGCCTGGTAAGCGCAAGTGAACAGGTGCTGTTTGCCTTCAACCACTCTGGCCAGCCGGTCCGCGCCACCATTTCGGTCCGGCTTCCCTGGGCGGTAAAGGAGGCACGAAACCTCTCCGACGATGAAACCGTCTTCGTTCAGCAAGAAAGTGGAAGAGTGAACCTGGTCAGAAGCCTCCGCGCCGGGGAGATATTCGTCGTGCGCGTGTCGCGCCGCTGAGGCGGGCTGATGAGGGTACGGAGTGCCAGTGCACGCGCCTGTATGCCGCGTGTGCCAAGAAGACCCCATTGACAACTTAGACCCAATAGACCTCGACTTTTGCCACGATCTCATTAAGCTGGAAGAAGAGCACAAGGCTGTGCCTGGACGAGTGGCGGTCTCCGTTCCTTGGCATGTGCCTCCGGGCTCCGAATTCAAAATTTTCAGGAACGAAGCCACCAAGTTATTGAAAATACGTCGAAGCCCCGAGAGCCAGGGCGACAACAAGAGGCGAGCGGTCAGAAGCGGCGGATTGCGGGGGATCGGACTTGACATTTCACTTGACATTTCAAATGAGAGGAGCAGAAATCGCCGCTTGACAGCGAAATTTTCAGGAACGAAGCCACCAAGTTGTTGAAAATACGTGGAGACCAGGAACAACCGGGGCCCAAATCGGTCAAGCACCTGAAAGCCAGCAACGGCGCGCCAAGGCGGCAAACCCAATACCAATGATACAAATTGGACGATAATCGCTCCTCGAGACTTTCCATTCCATGTCTACGTTCGTGCTCGCCGCTGACGTCGGCGGCACCAAGATCGCCGCAGCCCGCGTAGATGAATCCGGCCGGCTATCCTGCGTGCGGGAAGCACCCACCCCTGCGGCGGGCGGCCGGGCGGTGGTCCGTGCCTTGATTAGCCTGTTGGACTCCCTGCCGCGTGCCGGGGTCTGCGCCGTCGGCGTAGACGTACCTGGCTGGGTTCGCCCTGATGGCCGAGTCTGGGCGCCCAACATTCCCGGCTGGCGCAACATGCGCCTGGGCACCATCCTAGGCGGTCATTACCGCTGGCCAGTGGTGGTCGACAGCGATCGCCACGCCTTCGTAACGGGTGAGGCTTGGCGGGGAGCAGCGCGCCATTCTCGTAACGTCGTTTGCCTGGCGGTGGGCACGGGAATCGGCGCTGGAATCGTCGCCAACGGGCAATTGATCAGCGGCCACGCGGGGCTTGCCGGCGCTGTTGGATGGATGGCCATCTGCGACCGCTTCCAGCCCCTGTATAAGCAGGTAGGCTGTCTAGAAGCTCACGTGGCGGGGCCAGCCATCGCGCTGGCCGCCCATCGCCAGTTGGGGCGAGTTCTCCAGGTGCAAGAGGTAGCGCAGCTGGCGCGTGCCGGTCATCGCCACGCAGGGCAAATACTACGCGAAGCAGGCCACGCGCTCGGACTCGCGCTCGCCAACCTGGTGAGTACGCTCAATCCTGAAGTCATCGTCATCAGCGGAGGCGTTGCCGGAGCAGGCGATGCCTTGCTGAGCGTTGCCCGCCAGACTATGTGGCGCTGGGGCCAGCCATTGGCCGTCCGGCAAGTCCGTGTTGTGCGCAGCCGCCTCGGCGCCAAGGCGGCTCTCTTGGGCATCGCCAAGCTAGCCTTCGACGCACTGGAGGGCAGGCCAAAAGGAGGTGACCGCCAATAGGGTTCGAGGGACGCACCTCCCAGCTTGCTCTGGTAGCAACAGCGGACGCCTGCATGCTCGTCTTCGGCATTGTGCTGCTGCTGATAGGCTCGCTGCTGCCGTCCCTTACGGTGAGCCGCGCCCAGGCAGGCAACCTGGGCTCACTGCCGCTGGCTGGAATCTTCGTGGGTACGGTCGTCGCCGGACCCCTGCTGGACCTTCGGGGCGCGAAGCCCGTTCTCACGCTCGCTCTCGCGCTGATCGCCGGGGGGATGGCGGTCATGAGCTTCGGCGGAAGCTATGCGGCGCTTGCGGGTGCTGCGTTCGTCTATGGTTTAGGAGGCGGCCTGCTCAATACAGGAACCAATGCCCTCACTTCTTCCTTGCGCGCTGAGGGGCGCGGAGCCGCGCTCAACCTGCTCGGCTTCTTCTTTAGCCTGGGAGCGGTGTGCGCGCCGCTGCTGATGGCCACGCTGGGCGGATCCCGTTCGCCGCAAGAGGCCTTGCGCCTGCTGGCCATCCTCACCGCCCTGGTGCTGATTCCGGTGCTGGGGCTTCGCTTCCCGCCGCCGCAGGCTGGGATTCGCCTCGGACGCCTCCTCGAGGTGCTCCACGAGCCAGTCGTATGGGTATTCGGCCTCCTGCTCTTTTTCGAATCAGGCAGCGAGAACTGTATGTTCGTCTGGTCCGGCAAGACGGTGGCCGACGTGCTTCAGGTGTCCGCCGCGCGAGCTAACATCACCCTCGCCGCCCTGGGCGCGGCACTTGGTGCCGGACGCCTGCTGGCCGTGCTCTGGCTGCGCTGGCTGAGCAGCCCACGCCTCCTCTACCTGTCCGCCGGGGTCATCCTGGCAGGAGTTCTCCTGGCGCACACCGCTATGGGCTTCGTTTCGCTGAGCGCCGGGATCGCGACCGTCGGACTGGGCATGGCGGCGATCTTTCCTACGGCGCTCGGAATCGCTGGAGACCGCTACCCGGACCAGACGGGCACGGTCTTCGGAGCCATCATGACCGTAGCACTGCTGGGTGGGATAACAGGCCCACGCCTGGCGGCATCACTGGCTGCACGAACCCCTCTCGACGTCCTGTGGATTCCAGTGTTCGCCTCCCTGGCGGTCTTCCTGCTGACCCCGATCCTGCACTGATGGCCACGGTGACGCTACCGATCGAGCCGCTGAGGTCATGGGCGCCGGCCGGCGCCACGGCACCTCGCGGCTTGGGGACTTGATGATAAGCTATGGCCTCCTGAGGCAAGTCTGGGGCCAGCCGGCGAAGAAACGGGCAAGGCCGGTGAAGACGTAACTGTTTGGAGGATCACTCTTGCGACTGCGCAACCAAGTCGGCGTGATGCTCGCTGGCCTGCTTTGCCTCCGGGGGACAGCCGGATCACCGGCTGTCGGGAAAACGTCCAGGCAGCCGGCAGGCTACGTGTATGTCGTCCTATGGTTCGATACCGAGGATTACATCCTGCCGCAAAGCGATGATCCGGCCAAGCGCATCGCCGACTTGCTCACCCGACAAGGCGTCCGGGCCACATTCAAGGTGGTGGGCGAAAAGGGGCGCACCTTGGTTCGCCGGCGTCGCCTTGATGTCATTCAGGCCCTTCAGCGGCACGAAATCGGCTATCACGCCAACACGCACAGCCAGCATCCGACTGTGGCCGAATACGAATCGCAGCTGGATTGGGAAGTAGGCGCAGCGGAGTTCACCCGCCGCGAGCGTCCGGGGTATGAAGATCTGCGGCGCATTTTCGGCCAAGCTCCCACTTGCTACGGCCAGCCGGGAAGCTCTTGGGCCCCCCAAGTCTTCCCCGCCCTGCAAAGCTGGGGAGTGAAGGTGTACCTCGACGATGCCCCGCACGTTGGTTTGGAGGGCAGGCCCTTTTGGTATGGCGGCCTGCTGAACATTTTCCATATTCAGGCCGGCTCGGACCTGAGGCCCAACGCCGACTGGTCAAACCTCGCACAGGTCAAGGCCAACTTCCAGGCTACGTACGCGAGCTTGCTGCAGTCGGGCGGCGGGATCGTCAGCCTGTACTTTCATCCCTGCGAATTCGTTCATCGCGAGTTTTGGGATGCCGTGAACTTTGCCCAGGGCGCCAACCCGCCTCGCGACCAGTGGAAGCTGCCCGCCGTCCAGGCCCCGCCAGAAATCGAGCGCAACTTCCGCTTCTTGGAAGGTATGGTGGCCTTTATGAAGTCCTTTCCGCGCGTCCGCTTCATCACCGCCTCACAGGTGCTGGATGTGATGCCGGACCGGGCACAGCACCACCCCTTCTCCATCGCCGAGTTGCGACAGATTGCTAGCCGCGTTAGCCCGGACGTATCCTTCCAGGTTCACCAGGACTATGCGCTGAGCGCGAGCGAAATATTCGATCTGCTCAACCAGTTTGCCGCCAGCGCTATTCGCAAGCGGCCCCGCGCCTGGCACCTGCGCGGGATGATCTACGGACCCGGATGGCCTGGTGCCGAACTCCGCCAAGACGTTCAGGTTCCCTGGAACCAATTCGTCCGCACCGTGCTGGACGTCGAAGGCTTCCTCGCGGACCACCATCAGATTCCCAATGTGGTGTGGCTGGGCAGCAAGCCGGTTCCACCAGAAAGCTACCTCGTCGCCCTCGCGCAGGCCGCCCGAGCCTTGCTCGCAGGAGAACCTGCCCCCGACGCGGTAACGCTGCGGCCCGCGCACCTCGCCGCCGCCCGCTACGTTGCCGATGATTCTCCCAACCTCTGGGAATGGGTCATCTTTCCGCCCGGATTCGATGCGCCTCAATTGATGGTACTGGCGAAGCTCCAGGCTTGGACCTTGAAGCCCGCCCTGCTGGTTGATGCCCACCGGTGATAGCTCTCTTCAGCGAGCCCTCTTTCGGCGGTCCGCAGCTCGCGAGTATATGCGCCGCGGCAAACCACCGGGCGGCAGACTCGGGAGCACAGCGCTTCCCAGGGCTCTTCCCCAGCTCCCTGAGTACTGCCGCGGTAGGGCGGCCATTCCCCCAAGGGTGTGCAAGGTTGGTTCCGCAGTTGGGCAGAGCCCGGCGATTGCCGGAACGTCGTGGGTTGTCGGTGACCTCGAATCCTCATTTAGGACTGGCTATCTCCTCAGCTAGATGCCGGGCGTTCATCTGATCTTCGACTCCGCCTCCAGCCTCGCCAGCTCTCGTAACGGCTGCCCGTACGGAACCGTGGCTAGCAACTTGTATCGCTCTCCATCCCAGCGCCAGAGCTTAGTCCTGGTCGCGTGGTAATTGCCGTCAGCACCGATAGCCGCGTCATTCCGCAAAATCACGTCGTGCCAGTATTCGAAACCGCCCCGAGCTCCCTCGTTAAAAACGAGTTTGGCCCCGCCCTTAACCAATCGTGACCCGCCTTTGTTTCGGCTCTTGGTACGGTCTGGGTAAGCGCTGGCGCACCCCGGCCGCAGAAAAGGAAGAGCAGTAGCCAAATCATGGCCAGGTGTCGGGTACCACTACCACCGTCCATGCGCTGCCGCCTCCGCACCATTTAGGTTCCCCGCCGCGAGTTGCTTGACAGAGTTTAGGATGTCGTCTGCATACCCCTTCGGGCCGTAGTGGGTCAGGGCCGCACGTATGCCGCCGTACTCGTCCGACAAAATTTGGAGATACTCAGAGCCTACAAAAATGTTCAGAGCCGGATCCGACAGAGCCCCATACAGCTCGCCCGAGGGTGCGTGCGGATAGTTGCTGTTGACCGTGTCTGCCGCAGCCTGTGTAATCTGCATGAGTCCTTTGGCTTGTTGCATTGTATTGCCGTAGGGGAAGGGCACCCCCCAGGGCATTCGCATTAAAACCTCCCGGAACGCTGCTCTCCTTGAGGATAATGCAGTCGATCAGCTCATCGCAGAAGTTCGACTCGTTGTTTTCATGCACCAATTGCTGAAGTTGTGGCCAGCGGATGATGTTGGGCTTCGGTGGCACCAACGAGCTACTCCCAGTGCCCCCTCCGCCCCCGCCAGGCTGCGAAGCTCCAAAGGCGATATCCGCCCAGTTGGTCCAGTCATAGCAATCCACCCATGTTGTCTGGGTCGGATAAAAGGTGATGATTCCGCCTTGGTTGGTCGTCAGATTCATCTCCTGCTCGCAATCCAGTCCGCTGCGGTCAATCAACGTGGGCTGGTGCAGCACGTAGGTGTAGCGGTTCAGCCACTGCGGATTGGTGAGGTCGCCGCCCAGCGGGTCCCGGCGTCGTACCTTACAGCCGGTACGGAAGTACCGTAAAGCTTTGCGGCCGGCAAAGTGCCCATCCACAATCGAGCAAGGCCCAGCTGCAGACCCGAAGATCTCCTGTAGGCCTTACTGTTCGGCGCTCACCGACGACCCTTGGAAGGCTCTGAAGGCGGCACGATGTGCAAAACCCCTCTGCTATCCTCCCCCGGGTCCCTCTCCAAAGGTTGGGAAAAAGGAGCCCCTAATGGCACAATGCAAGCGCGCACGCGGCAAACCCGGCAGGAGCGAAGGCGATGATCATGGCGAGCAACAGAGTGTTGTGTAGCCCCGCCAGTCGCAACAAAAGGAATGCTGCCATGATGCCGCAGAGCTCTATAGGAACGGCCTTCAGTCTGCTGATCCGCGCAAAACGGAGCGGCTCCCTACACCACGGACATGGGAACGTACCTTGACGTATGAACCCCTTTGGAACTTCGCGCGCGCAGACGGGGCACCTTGCTGTCCGCATACGGTAAATCACCTTTCGCCAGGGTTGATCCGAACCAGTTCCACCCCTAGTGGCTATTCCACACTCCAGACATTACCTGGCCCGCCGCAACGCACCAGTTTGATGATGCCCCTGGCGGGGAGATAAGACCTTGGACAAAGTCCATTGCGTAGCCCCAGGCCGCAGGGTGGCTGGCCGCCAACGCGCCAAGAGTCGCAATCCCGGCCGGACCGTACGTGGCCAAACTCGCGGCCCCTGCCGACGCCCCGTACCAAGCGACGGGCGCCAACAGGCCTGCGATTGGCGATGCGATCCTCCCCGCCGTTTTGAGGACTTGCTGAGCCGGCGGAATAAGCGCGCCCGAGTTCCAGTCTGGCGCGGGGAGGGTCACAATATAGGTGTACCCGGCCGAACAGTGAGTGCTAGAGTTGCCAAAGCTGTCCGATGTCGTGACACAACCGCCAGGAACGCTCGCGGTAAAGCTCCTCGATCCTCCCGCGACGCGCAGCGAATCGGGATTGACGTTCGTAGCCCCTATGCTAATCGCCCCGGCAAGCGCGTAACAAGAAGTGAGCGTGCCATCCGCGCGTACGTGTTCGCCCCTTGCGTGATCGTCTTTAACCGTCCAGAAATAATTGCTCACCGAACTGGTGCTGGCATCCGCCGTCAGGTTCCCGGCCGCATCGTAGCTATACCCTGGCGTGCTGATCTGGTTCGCGCTGTTGAAGTTCAACTGCGGGCAAGGCCCCTGCGTCTGCGCGTTCCGGATACAGGTCATGTTCCCGTAGCGATCGTAGCTGAACGCCAAGTTGTAGGTCGAGGAGCCCGTCGCCAGCGCGAAGGAACGTGCCGGCCGGGGCAGGCTTCGCCCTCGCACGGTTTTGGATTGAAAAGCGAAAAACGGTCGGCGCTGCAAACTTCGTAAACATATAGCCATCATAGACACTGTACGGCTTGTGCTCATCCGCTTGCCCGGACGCTTCGCGGGCCGGGGCGAGGGGTGGCGGATAGTATTTTGGCGAAACGAACCGGATATGTTGTTGAAAAGACGAGGTCGGGCTTGCGTAGACGGAATGGTTCAGGGGTTGGCAGCGACGCCGTGCTGGCGTCTCGTTGGCCTCCGACCCAGTGGCTTATCAGCCCGAAACCAGAGCCGCTTCCACGCGGCGGGCGCAAGCCTGCGGTTTGACCCCCGTCGCCGTGCTCCGTTAGAATTGGGAGGGTGAAGGGCAGGCCGCGAGGGTACTGTGGTAAGGCTGCTTTCCCGGATCGGGCTGCGCGCGCGGCTGGCGCTGGTGATGTTTCTCACCATGGCGTGCACCATCGCCATCTTGGTAGTCACTTACCTGCGCCAGGAGCAGCGCGTGAAGGCTTACGTCAGCGCCATCAGCTCGGACTTGGCAACCGTTAGCGCGGTCACGCGCATTCCCTCCACAGGCGATCCCAAGCAAATCCTGGAAGCTTACAAAGACGAGCTTACCAAGCTCGGCCTCAAGGGATTGCGTGTCGAGGCAACCAACCCCGGCGGCGACATTGTAGCCAGCTACGATCCTCGGCGCGTGGGAAAGAAGAGCGCGCTGCGGAAGCGCTCCAGCAAGGCCAAGGAAGACCCCTTCCACATCTCGGCAACGTTGCCCGATGTGGATCTAGACCCGGCCGGAGGCCAGACCTCGTTTTCCATTCAGGTTCCGGTGGTGCAAAGCGGCAAGGTAGTGGGATACGTGGTATTTCACGGTGCCGCCGATGAGGTGACATCCCTGTTGCGTAGCACCTATCTGCTGCGGTCGATCTGGATCATCGCCACCATGCTGCTTGGCCTGGGCACCATGGTCTACCTGGTCTTCCTCTTCACCCAGCCGGTGGACATGGTGGTCAACGCTGCCAACCAGGTGGCGCAGGGCAACCTCTATGTCAAGCTGCCGGAGGATGGTTCCGAGGAGATGGCGCGCCTGGCTCGCACCTTCAACCAAATGGTGGAGCGCCTGCGGGAAAATCGCAAATTGCAAGAGAAACTGAACGAGATGGACAAGCTTTCGGTGCTCGGCCGCTTTGCCGGTACTGTCGCTCACGAGGTCCGCAACTCGCTCAATTTCATCAACCTCAGCATTGATCAGTTGCGTGCCAAGCGCCTGAACGCCGATGAGCGCACCCTAGCTGAAGTGCGGCGCAACCTCGCCAACGTGAAGGAGGAGATCGGACGCTTGAATCAGATGGTCAATGAATTCCTTGTCTTAGGGCGTCCCTCGCCTCCGCGGCGGATGCCTTGCGACGTCGCCGCGGTCGTGAAGGAGGCGCTGGCGCTAGTGGAAAGGCAGGCGCAGTCGCAGGATATTCGCGTGCTGAATGACTTCGCAGAAGCTTGGCCGCCGCTTTGGGCCGACGCGAGCCAGCTGAAGACCTGTTTCGTGAACATTTTGACAAACGCCGTGCAAGCCATGCCTCAGGGCGGCGAGATCCG
This sequence comes from Acidobacteriota bacterium, assembly GCA_902812465.1. GTDB lineage: Bacteria > Acidobacteriota > Terriglobia > UBA7540 > UBA7540 > CADDZE01. The sequence continues at coordinate 15,836 of CADDZE010000041.1, forward strand.
GATCAGCGGCAACGTCATTCCCCGCGATGGCCAGCCCGAGCGCCTCTGCCTGCGCTTCGCCGACACCGGTCCGGGAATACCGCCCGAGGACCGGGAGAAGATTTTCGCTCCCTACTTCTCCACGAAGGCCACCGGTTTCGGACTCGGGCTCGCCATCACACGGAAAATCATTGAGGACCACGGCGGCAGGATTTATGCCGAAGGGCGAGAACCGGACAGGGGACAGGGAACGGTGATCGTGGTGGAGCTGCCGACGGCGCCAGCACAGGACGTAGCTGCCGTCGGAGCGAGCGCTGCCTCTTCCGCGGCCTGAGATCGATGCTTACTCCGGCGTTTCGCCAGTCGCGCCATAGGCTCCCGCCGCTGACGGCGGAGGAAGAAATTTCGGCCCGAGCCACAGCAGGGCCGCGGCGTCGATCAGGAAATGCGCCAGCATGGATGGATATAAGCTGCCGGTGCGCAAGACGGGCAGCGCCAGCAGTGCACCCAGTACGGAGGCTCGCACCATTCCATCCCAGCGTTGGTAAGAGTGGGCTGCGCCAAAGGCTATGGAGGAGAGCAGCCAGCCCCAGGTGGGCAGACGCAGGAGGCGGGTGAGCTCGAACAGCAAATAGCCCCGGTAGAGGAACTCCTCACACCATGCCGCTGTCGGAGCGACCAGAAGGAGCGCCAGCCAGCGTTCGCCGGTGGTCGTAGGTATCAGCAGACGAACCAAATCCGACTCTGCTGGCCACCAGCCCTTTTCTTCCAACCAAAGGAAGAGCCCCAGTCCGCCCAGGGACAACGACGTCAGAAGACCGGCCCACAACATCAGGGATGTGGCAGGAACGGGGCGAAATCCCAGCTCAGCGAAGCTCGGCCGGGCGAGGAAAACCACCACCAGTCCAAGGAGGGCGAGCGTCCACTGGGAGACAACCGCCGAGAGGTAGAGAGCCGAGCGAGGAATACAGCGCAGGTCTGGCCGGCGGGCCGTGACCAGAGACAGGGCCGGCACGCCGAAGAGCATGAGGGCGGTAAAGGCAAGAGCGATGATGGTGGCCATCGGCCGGTTCCAAACGGGTGCTCGCGCGGATCAGCGCAGAAGGTACGCTCCCAGTACCGCGCGGCAGCGGTCCCGATAGAGCTCAAGCGGAGCGTGCGACTCTCCCATCATCCACTGCAGGCAATAGCCGTCTACCAAGGCGCGCAGGGTGGAAGCAGCGTCCTCAGCGTTCACCCGCCGAAACTCGCCGCGCTCGATTCCTTCCTCAATGATGGCGATATCGCGGCGGCGACATCGCTCGAAGAAATTGCCGAGCAGTGTCCGATAGGGCTCCGATCGCGCCCCCAGAGCCACGAAGTCAAAGAGGACCAGGTAAAGCTTGCGGTTGACTTCCGCACTGTGGAAGAGAACCTCGAGCTCCGCGGCCAGGCGAGCGCGCGGCGAAGCCTGAGCCGCCACCACCTCGTCCAGAGTACGATCCAGTTGGGCGAGCAGCCACTGAAACACGGCCAACAGCAGTTCGCCCTTGTTGCGGAAGTAGTAGAGAGCTCCGCCCTTGCTCGAACCCGCACGCGCCACCACGGAATCGAGCGTCGCCGCAGCAACTCCCTTCTCTAGAATCTCCGCGTACCCCGCCCGTACCAGGGACTGGCGGCGGCGCTCGGCGAGCTGAGGATTGGGTCGGCGAGCCATTCGTGAAACCCGCTTCGTTGCGGGCTGGGCGGATTATAGCAAAGCGGAGTGGCGGTCGAGTGATTTGGTGGCGCACGGGCAACCATACCCCGCTAGGAAAGAGGCCGCGAAGTTGCGCAATCGGCCACGCCAGGCCCGTGTAGCGATGACCTGCGATTCCCCCATTAGCCGATGCGTTCTGGCTGCTGTGATAGCATAAGGGTTATGGGCATTGACCAGGCAGAAGCAAAACTCAACCTGATCGGCTTCAGCCGTGCCGAGCTCGAACAGCTCGCCCTGGAGCTTGGCCAAGCCACCTATCGCGGGCGGCAACTCTATCGCGCCATCTATGCCCGGCGCCAACGGAACTTTGCCCTGCTTACCGACCTTGGCCGACCGTTTCGTGACCGGCTGGCCGCTGCGTATCGCATCGACTACCCCGCGATACAGGGGAAGATCCAATCCCGCGACGGGTCGGTCCGGTACCTGCTGGCCTTGGACGATGGCCAGACCATCGAAGCCGTCTATATGCCGGAGGCGGATCGCATCACCCTCTGCCTCTCAAGCCAGGCAGGCTGCGCCGTCGACTGCCGGTTCTGTTTCACGGCAATGCTGGGGCTGCGGCGCAACCTGAGTACGGGCGAAATCCTTGGGCAAGTGATGGCAATGATGGCCGATCAGCAGATCGCGCCCCGGTCGCGCTTGAATGTGGTGTTCATGGGCCAGGGGGAGCCCCTTCTGAATTTCCGACCGGTGATGCAGGCCATCGGAATCATGGCGGACCCCGAAGCCCTGGGATTGACGCTGCGTCGCATCACCGTCTCGACGTCGGGCATCGTGCCGCGCATCTATGACCTGGCGCGCGAGCTGCTCCGGCCCCGGCTGGCTGTCTCCTTAAACGCTTCCACCGAAGAACAGCGCACCGCCCTAATGCCCATCAATCGCAAGTACTCTTTGCGCCAGCTCATCGAAGCCTGCCGCGCTTATCCGCTGCGGCCGCGCGAAAGGCTGACCTTCGAATACGTCCTGCTCGATGGCTTAAACGATTCGGACGCCGACGCGCTGCGTGTGGCTGGGCTACTCAACGGCATCGCCTGCCGGGTCAACCTAATTCCTTACAACCCCGGTGACGGCCTGCCCTATCGGCCGCCGCCCCTGGCGCGGGTTCTGGCCTTTCAGCGCCTGCTCAGCGAGCGGGGAGTGCCGGCGTTCATCCGCGTTTCCCGCGGGCGCGACATCATGGCCGCCTGCGGCCAGCTCAGCCTGGCCGGAGTCCCAGCGAACACTGCGGAGAACTTGCATGTGGCTTCGCCTGTTGCTTGATGCCGCCTGGGCCAGTTTCGTTCTGTTCTGGCTGGTCACGGCGTTCTCCGCCAGCCGCGCGGTGAAGCGGCAGAGCTGGGGAAGCCGGATGATCACCATCCTGTGGGGCGCCCTTCCCTATTACCTGCTGTTCACGAACCAGCTTCGCCTCGGGGCGCTGGGTCAGCGCTTCGTGCCCAACGAGGCGTGGCTTCGCGTGATCGGCGTAGCCCTCACTTACTCCGGCCTCGGCCTGGCGGTTTGGGCGCGCATCATCCTAGGCAAGAACTGGAGCGCCGCGGTGACGATTAAGGTGGATCATCAGCTGGTCCAGCGCGGGCCTTACGCCATCGTGCGGCACCCCATCTACTCTGGGCTGGTCCTGGCCCTGCTAGGCTCGGCTCTCTTCATCGGTGAGGTGCGAGGCCTCCTCGCAGTGGCTCTCGCTTTCGCGGGCTGGCTAGTAAAGTCTCGGACCGAGGAGCGCTTCATGCTGGAGCGCTTTGGTGCCGAGTATGAACATTACCAGCAGCGGACACGCGCTCTGGTGCCGTTCATCCTTTGAGGCGGACGAAGAGGAGCGGTTTCGACTAGGGTTATTCTGGCCCGGCGTTTCCGCTTGCTGCCACGGGGCAGTGGGTCAAGCCTCGCAGCAAGCCCCCACGGTTCCTAGCGCCGTGTCCCCGAGAGACTCGGTGCCGGTGCCGCGCGGCTCCTGCCTTGCTCTCCCTAGCGCTGCCCTGTGACCTTGAGCAGCACCACTCCGTGTGCTGGAACTACGGCCGAATAGCGGTCGCCGGATGCGTCCACTTCCTCATGCTTCCAGAGGTCACGCACCCGGCCCTTCATTCCGCTGAGGCCCGCTTGCGCCCAGGAAACGCTCACCTGCTTGGGTTGGTCGTTGCGATTGAACAGGCCCACAGCCGTCGACCCATCGTGCAAAGGCCGGACAACCACAACTGACTCCCCTTCCTCGGCTACGATCCTCGCCGGCTTCGCGTCCGGGTCCTGGTCGATGGCGATAACCTCTCGATTCAGCAAAATGCCTTTGGTTTCCTCCGACATGGTGCGCAGGTCGTTCCCGGCCAGCAGCGGAGCGGCGAGCAGCGCCCACAAGCTCATGTGCGTGCGGTACTCATCGTTGTTCATACCGCCGTTACCGATCTCCAGCATATCCGGATCGTTCCAATGACCGGGCCGGGCAAAGGGAGCGAGGGCGAACTGGCTGAATCCGATCGCGGACATCGATTTCCAGTTGTCTTCGATGTCGTCCGTGGTGCGCCACAAGTTTCCTCCCACCTTAGATCCCCACTTCCAGACTTCGGCCCGGCCGTACTGGCAAAGGCTGTAGACGATCGGGCGGGCCGTCTTCCGCAGCGCGTCGCCCATCTTCTGGTAGACAGCTCGCATCTCATCGTCCTTGTAGATCTGGGCCGCGCTGCACCAATCGTACTTCAGGTAATCGAAGCCCCACGCGGCGTACGTCATGGCATCCTGCTCTTCGTGGCCGTAGCTGCCTTCGTATCCCGCGCAAGTCCTCGGACCAGGCGAAGAATAGATGCCGATCTTCAGACCTTTGGAGTGAACATAGTCGGCCAGCGCCTTCATGTCTGGAAACTTGTGGTTCGGGGTGATGCGTCCCTGGGCATCGCGCGATCCCTGCCACGTATCGTCGATGTTCACGTAAACATAGCCGGCATCCTTCATGCCGCTGGAGACCATGGCATCAGCGATTGCGCGCACCGTGGCATCATCTACCTTGTCAGCGAACTTGTTCCAGCTGTTCCAACCCATCGGCGGCGTTCGCACCAGGCCGTTGTCCGGCACGTCATGCAACGCGGGCAACGGAAGGCGCGGCGGCGGCGCGGCGGCGGCCGCCGTAGTGCGCTCAGCCGTACCCTGCCACACTGGCCGGCCTGGGACCTCTGAGGCCAAGCTAATCCTGCCACCCTCGACTTCACCGTCGTAGACGATCCGCCGCTCCTCCTCCCGAGGCCGGAGGCTCACGACAAAATGAACGTGGCCCTGTTTCACTGTGGCGTCCGTGATGGGCAAGTTCCGCCCGCCGAGGACGACTTTTCCCGTTAAGTGCTCGCCTGCTTGCTTGAGATTCAAGACGGTTTCTCGGTAGGTACCGTCGCCCCGGGGCACGCGCCACACCCAGAAGCCCGTCAGGTCCTGTGACCCCAACGCCGGGCTCGGGGCAGGAGTGAGAAGTAGACCAAGCAGCGAGAGCGCAACCAAAATCGAACGCCTAGGTCCAGCAACAACGGAAGAGTACATGGTGACTTTCCTCCTTGAACCCTCGTCTCCGCTCGCAGCGAATCTGCGGCCAACGCTCGCTGGCCCCGTAGGTACCGCGTGGGTACGAACTTGTGCGACCCTGCGTCAAGGGCCTCATAAGCGTATTTAGCCTGGCCACCCGCGTCAAGGACAACGGGCCATGGCTCCCGCCCCTTGCCATGAGCCTGGTGTCAAAAGCTAGATCCCCCCCGTTCCGAATGACTTCGAATGCCTCCGCAGACTCTTCTCAAGCCCTTCTGCTTTTCCCAAGCCAAAAGCGAGCTTCGAGAAGCAATCGATATTGGGCAGCATCTCATCGACGCATCGCGCTGGGTTGAACGGCCTTCGGCAACGGCCAGCCACCGAACGTTGCCGGGCGGCACTGCCCGCCTTATGGTAGGCGCTGGTTCGAAAAAGACGAACGCCCAAGCTCATTTTTTCTACTTGATCAAACATCTCGGCGCGAAGATAATCACTGCTCCCTCAATTAATTGCCACGGTAACTGAAACCAACCCGGACGGAACGAAAGGATGGGGCAACCTTTTTTGGATGCCTGCTCGCTGCTGATCCTTCTCTGAATGGTTGATACCACAACGTTTTCTGTGCAGCTCGACCTTCGGTGAGAGGTGGTCTTACGCAGGCAGCATCGGAGGTTAAGCGTCATGCTGCATTGCCTGGTACTGACTGAAGCTGCTCCGTGCGAGAACGAAAGAATTCGCCAGCTCCTGACGGCAAATCAAGGCTTCCGTTGCGAGACGCACACCTGGGACGCGTTTTCGCTCGAATCGCTGCAGGCCTGGGATGGAGACGTGATCGTGGCCCACGCGGATCGCAGCATGACCGGGTTGCTAGGGCTGGCTGATTGGGTGAGCCGGTATGGATGTCGCCCACCCGTATTCGCTATTCTGTCCGAAGATATGCCCGAAGACTTGCTGCAGAAGGTCGGAGAAATTGCGGATGACTTTATGTTTGCTCCCGTACGTCCGCCCGAGCTGCGCCGACGGTTGGCCCGCTTGCTTGGGTCCTCTCCAAGTGATCCGCAAGCGCTCGAAACACTGCTCGTCCAAGAAGCCGCCCTCAAACACTTTTTTGTGGGTTGCCATCCCCGCCTGATGCAAGTCCTCCACCAGATACCGCGCGTCGCTCGGAGTGACGCTCCCGTGTTGCTGACAGGGGAAACCGGAACCGGCAAGGAGCTATGCGCGAGGGCCTTACACCATTTGAGCCCGAGGAGGGCTGGGCCCTTCGTGGCCGTCGAATGCGGGGCGCTGCCCGAGCACCTTGTAGAAAACGAGCTCTTCGGCCATTCTCGCGGTGCTTTCACCGACGCCCACTCGGAGCAGAAGGGCTTGGTCGCCATGGCCGATGGAGGCACCCTCTTCCTGGACGAAGTCGATTCGCTGTCCCTGGCCGCGCAAGCTAAGCTATTGCGCTTCCTCCAGGAACGCACCTTTAAGCCGCTGGGCGCCGATCGCTTCGCTCGGTCGAACGTGCGCATGGTGGCAGCGACTAATCGTGACCTTGAACAGTGGATTCGCGAACAGCGCTTTCGCAGCGACCTCTATTTTCGCATCAACGTACTGCGCCTAGAATTGCCCGCCCTGCGCGATCGCCGCAGCGATATTCCACTGCTGGCCAAGCACTTCCTAGAGAGCCCGGCTGAGGAGACAGAAACTTACACGAAATCGCTTTCCGCCAGTGCACTGCGTGCGCTCGAGCAACACGACTGGCCAGGAAACGTCCGCGAACTCTTCAATGTTCTCGAGCGGGCCAAGATCAATGCTCCCAGGCGCACGATCCTCCCCGTCCATCTTGGCATCGCGTTTCGGCCGCGCCATTCGAACGACACACCCATACGCTTCAAGGAAGCACGCGCCCGGGCCTTGGAGGGCTTTGAAAGATCGTACGTGGTGCAGATGTTGCGCAAGCACCAGGGCAATATCACGCGAGGCGCACGGGAAGCCGGGAAGGATCGGCGAGCCTTCGGGCGCCTGGTCAAAAAGTACAGCATCGATCGCCTCAATCCTTAACAACCTCGCTCAAGTAAGGCCTGCTGGACATTGCTCCAAGCTGGCCCACCCCTTTGGCTTGGGGGCCGGGTTGTGACTGACCCAGGGCCGAGTCGTTGTTGTCCCACCCCTGCCCCGGCCGATTTCCTCAGCGGATCGAACTTCGCCGGGCATCGCCGCTGGGTTCTGGTGGACCCAGGACCACGCAAGCTCGCAGCAGACACTGCCCAACCTCACCGGATAAGTCATTAATCAGCAGTCTGATAAAACGAGTGGTTCCTTGGCGCTTTGCGTGCGAGAGCTGCCTCTGTGGGCAAAGCATCCGTCCCGCCTATGGCCTCGGCTAAGGCGGCGCAAGAGGCCTTCGCGCGAGATGTTTTGCGTTATTTCCTTCGCAACCCGAAGGCCGTGGACAGCCTGGAAGGAGTCGTGAAGTGGCGCTTGACAGAGGAGAAGGTGTACCAAACGGTACGAGCCACCCAGCGGGCGCTTCAGTTGCTGGTCGCCAAGGGTTACCTCGTAGAGCGGCGGTCTCGAGTGGCGGGCACGCTTTTTGCGCTCAATTCGAAAAAACGGCGCGAGGCGGAGCGCTTCACACGAGGGGAGAGGCAAAAGCAGTAGGCTGATGAATTCTTCATTGAGTCCACAGGTAAAGGACGTCACACAGCAGATTCCTGGCGACACCCGCACTCTTGCGGCTGCCCTGTCGCGTCTGGACGCACTATTGCGAGCGGCCGTTAGCCTGGTGAAGGCCGCCGGTGAACCCGTGGTTGCCGCTGATTTCTATCGTGGCTTAGAAATCAGACCGGAGGATGCGGAACGCGCGTTAGCCGCCGAGCCTTCGCAACCCTTCTTTAAGCAAATCCACACAGCACCGGGACGCCGCCCGCTGGCTTATGACGTACCTGTCTTTGAGTGGCTGGCGCGGACCTTTAGCCTGGCCGGTTTTGACCTTGATGTGACGCTGCTCGCCTTGGCACCGGAGATCGACCTTCGTTACGAGCGCCTTTACGCCTACCTGCAAGATGACGTCACCCGGAAGCACCCCACAGTGGATTTGGCCTTAAACCTCTTTGCTAGTGATGCCGGGGAAAAACTGGCATTGAGGTCACGCTTTGCTCCCGACGCCCCTTTGCAAAAGCATGCCCTGGTGCGAATCTTCTGTGAACCCGGCATGGCAGAGCCCCCGCTACTGGCGCGCTATATCAAGCTGGATGAACAAATCACGCGCCTGGTGCTTGGCCAGAACCACTTGGATCCCCGCCTGGCCGGCTTTGGTTGCCGCAAACTTCCAGCACCACCGCCAGCCTTGTCTGATTTCTGCCCTCTCATAGAGGAGAGGCTGGCAGCGCTTGCAACACGGTCGGTAAACGACGGATGCTCCGTACGCCTATATTTCGAGGGGTCCGGAAGGTTTGAGAAACTTCGAGCCGCCGACGCCGTGGCTCGGGCCATCGATGCCCAGGTACTCGCCTTGAACTTGCAGAGCGCAACCGAGACGGGGCGCGATCTTTCAACTTTGTTGCGGGTTGCCTTTCGTGAAGCGTGGCTTGGCAAGGCTGTCCTGTTTCTCGACGACGCGGACACAGTGCGGCCCGAAGTGCGGCCTGCTTGCTGGCAGGTCCTACTGGAGCTACTGCAAATTCAGCCCGGGGTGGTTATCCTCTCGGGCACTCAGCCCTGGCGCCCTTGTGGGCGTCCGCTAGGCGTGCTTCCTGTGCACTTCGGCCCCCTTGACCGCGTCGCAGCCCGGCGTGCCTGGGAAGCACACCTGAAAGATTCTGATTTAGTGATTGGGGCTCCAGAAATCGACGTGCTAGCCGACCGCTTTCGCCTGGCTTCCGATCAGATTGCCGACGCCGTGGCATGCGCTCAAAGCGGTGCTAAGTTTGCTGCTCGATCGGCTGCCAATCAGGCGGAAATCGGGTTCGAGGAACTATGTGCGGCAGCCCGCGCCCAAAACGGGCACGCACTCGAACACCTCGCGCGCAAAGTCAAGCCCGGCTACACCTGGGATGACCTCGTTCTGCCGGACGAGCAACTCGAGCAGATCCGTGAAGTATGCGAACAGGCAAAGCATCGATACCGCGTTTTCGACGAATGGGGCTTCGATCGCAAGCTCTCGCTGGGCAAAGGTCTGAATGTCCTTTTTTCGGGTCCGCCCGGCACAGGCAAGACGATGGCCGCGGAGGTCATCGCGAGCGAGCTGAAGCTGGACTTGTACAAGATCGACCTTTCGCAGGTGGTGAGCAAATACATCGGCGAAACCGAAAAAAATCTGGATCGGATTTTTTCCGCCGCCCAGAACTCCAATGCCATTCTGTTTTTCGACGAGGCTGACGCGCTTTTCGGCAAGCGATCGGAAGTGAAGGATTCGCACGACCGCTACGCCAACATCGAGATCGGTTACCTCCTGCAGAAGATGGAGGAGTACGAGGGCATCGCCATCCTCTCCACCAATGTCAAGCACCACATTGACGAGGCGTTTCTGCGTCGCATGCAGGCCCTTGTTGAGTTTCCCTTTCCTGAGGAAACAGAGCGCCGGCGCGTGTGGCAGCTTGCCTTTCCGAACAAAGCGCCGGTCGGGCCTGATGTGGACTTCGCAGCCCTGGCGCGCGCCGTCCGCCTGGCCGGGGGCAATATCAAAAACATCGCCCGCCTGGCTGCGTTTCTGGCAGCTGCCGACGGCGGTGTGATTTCTATGCCGCATCTCATCAAGGCGTCACGCCGCGAATATCAAAAGCTCGGCCGAATGTGGAACGAAAACGAATGGAGGTTGGACCGCACAGGCACTCCTTTAGAGTAAGGGTTTCACGGTAGGCGGCCTGCGAAGTGATGATCCAGGACCTCAGCCAGACGCTACGTGCCATGCTGACTCAGCCCGGGCTGCCCTCGCCGCTCTCGGGCGCGCAGATTATTTTCGACCGGCCGAGCGAGCCGTTCACCCCGTCCCAAACCACGGTGGATCTCTTTCTCTACGATTTGCGCGAAAATCTGGAACTGCGCACCAACGAGCTCATCGTTGAAAAGAGCCACACGCAGTCCGTTACCCACAAACCGCCCATTCGCCTGGCCTGCTCCTACCTCGTGACGGCCTGGCCAGTAAGTGGCGTGGATCTGGCCCTGCAAGAGCAGCTGCTGCTCAGTCAAGTACTCCAGACACTGGCTCATTATCCGACGATACCGGCAAGTTTTCTGCAGGGTACGATGACCGGTCAGGTGCCGCCACTGCCCCTGGTGGCGCTCCACCCCGACGCCCTGAAGAACCTCTCCGAATTCTGGACCTCTCTAGGCAACAAGCTGCGCCCCTCGCTCACCATCACCGTCACCATCAGCATGCCGGTGTTTGACGACGTCGTCGAGTTCTTGGTGACGACGCGCACGACCGGCACAACGCCTGCCACGGGGCCGCAGCAGGAAACGTGGCTCCAGATTGGCGGGCGAGTCTTCGATCAGCTGGGAAACGGCGTGGCGGGAGCGCTGGTGGACGTCCTCGACGCCGGCCTGCGCACCCAGACGGATTCCGGTGGCCGCTTCACTCTTGTTCGCATCCTTGCCGGTTCGCACACCCTGCGCGTGGTGGCGTCCGGTTTTCAGCCGCAGACCCGCACGCTCACCGTGCCCGGGCGTCCGGAAGATTATCAAATTACTCTAACGCCACTTTAAGCGCGGCGCTTCGCGAAGGAGGACTCGGATGACATTCGTCGCTACCAACAAGGCTCCCGGAGTTTATATCGATGAAATTCAGGTGCCAGGCCCGATCGCCGGCGTCGGTACCAGCACGGCGGCTTTTGTCGGGCCGGCCCAGAGGGGTCCGCTCCTGAAGCCGGCGTTTCTGACCAATTTCCAGGAATTCCAGAGCGCTTTTGGCGGTTACATCGAAGACCCACAGCGCGTCTACGCCACGCATGCCGTCAAGGGATTCTTCGACGAGGGCGGCAGCACCTGCTACTTCGTTCGGGTAGGCACGGGCGCGCAGGCTTCGCTCACGCTCAACGACCGGGCCACGACCCCGCGCCCCGTTTTGGTGGTCACCGCGCTTCAGGAAGGCACGGGCGGCAACAGCATCACTGTGCAGGTGGATGACGCGAGCATCGCTTCCACCAAGGCCACGCGGCAGCAGGTGAATCTAACCAGCGCCTCTGGCACGCAGGCCACCGTGGGGAGCCCCGCTGATGCTGCCAAGTTCAATCCTGGGGATTGGGTGTTGCTGGAGCAAGGTGCCAACACCGACCGTGCCACGGTCTCGAGCATCAGTGGGGCGAACCTCAATTTCACGACGAGCCTGAGCCACACCTACAACGGAGGGGATATCCGCATTGCCGACCTTATGCCTGGTCAACGCCGTATCCGGCTTGACGCCGTCACGGGCATCGAGCCTGGGACGTACCTAAGCATTACACAGGGCGGCACAACGGAGACCGGAGTAGTGAAAGCTGTCGACAGCGTGAATACCAGCGTCACACTGACGGCGGGATTGGCCAACCTCTACACTATGAAAAACGCCGATCCGGCGGTGAACATTAAGACGCTGGAATTCAAGCTCACCATCGCCGGTCCAACCACCGGGACCGAGGTGTTTGATAATCTCTCGCTAGACCCACGCCACAGCCGCTACTTCAGCAACATTGTGAGTTCCGGCGCGGTGAGTGTCGAACTGGCAGACCCGCCCACGCCCAGCCCCCCGGCCAAAAATCTGCCGGCTGTCCAGGGCGCTACGGCGCTGAGCGGCGGCACAACCGATAACATCGCGAACCTTCAGACCACGGATTATCACAAGGGCATCGATGCGCTGCTGAAAGTGGACGACGTCAACATTCTTTGCGTACCTGACGCCGTGGGCGGCAGTTTTAACGCCGCGGCCACGCAAGACATCCAGTCCTACATGGTGGCGCACTGCGAGAAGGCGGCGAACCGTTTCGCGGTGCTCGATCCGCGCCAGGGTTCGAAGCCGGCAAACGGCATCGTGACTCAGCGAAATAATCTGACTTCCGATCGCGGCTTTGCAGCACTTTACTACCCGTGGATTTACATCTCCAACCCCTTGGGCTCGGGCCGCATTCTCGTTCCGCCTTCGGGACACGTCGCGGGCATTTACGCCAATAATGACAGTACGCGCGGCGTCTTCAAGGCTCCGGCCAATGAACCACTTACCTCTGCTTTGGATCTTGAGGAAGTGCTGACGGACAACGAAAACGGCCCCCTCAACGAGAGAGGCATCGATGTGATTCGCTCCTTTCCAGGCCAGGGCATTCGCGTCTGGGGCACCCGCACCATTGCTCCTTCCGATGTGACGCAGTGGCGCTACATCAATGTGCGACGGCTGACGAGCTTCATTGAGAAGTCGCTGCAAGAAGGCACACGCTTTGCCGTCTTTGAACCGAACAATCTGACTCTTTGGCAGACCATCAAGCGGCTGGTGACTGATTTCCTGACCCGGATCTGGGCCGAGGGAGGTCTCTTCGGGGCATCGCCGGACAAGGCGTTCAGCGTCCGCGTAGATGAGACCTTGAATCCGCCCGAGATTCGCGCCCTCGGCCAGCTCGTCATCGAAGTAACGATCTATCCCACTACGCCCGCGGAGTTCGTCGTCTTCCGCATCATTCAGGAACCCGGCGGACCCAGCGTCCAGGAATGAGTGAGTTGAAGGAGGAATGGCAATGGCTAACGGACAGCGCGTCGATCCCTACAAGGGGTTTCGATTCCGCGTCGAGATTGACGGTGTACAGCAGGCAGGATTCTCCGAGTGCAGTGGCCTTGGGTCGCATGTTGAGGTCATCGAATATCGTGAGGGCGGAGAGCTAGCCACCGTCCGCAAGCTGCCAGGGAAGGCTAGCTACCCTGACATCTCGCTCAAGTGGGGGTCCACGGATTCAAACGAACTCTATGACTGGCACATGGCGGCCGTAAAGGGCGAGATCCAGCGCAAGAACGGCTCCGTCGTGCTGCTCGATGATACCGGCACGGAGAAGGTGCGCTGGAACTTTTTCAACGGCTGGCCCAGCAAGTGGGATGGTCCGAGCTTCAATGCCAAGGGCAACGACGTTGCCATCGAGACACTCACCATCAGTTGCGAGCGTGTGGAAAGAGCGTGAAATCGAGGAGAGCAGTCATGTTTCAGACGGAGTACGAATTTACGCTGCCGCTCGGCTATGTGGACGGAGAGGGCGGCCTGCATCGGGAAGGCACTATGCGCTTGGCCACCGCCGCAGATGAAATACTTCCGCTGCGCGACCCGCGCGTGCAGGCCAACCAGGCGTACCTCATCGTGATTCTGCTGGCGCGCGTCGTCACCAGGTTGGGCACAGTGGCACAGGTGAATCCCAAGGTAATCGAAGGCCTGTACGCCGCCGACCTCGCTTACCTGCAGGAGTTTTACAACCGCATCAACCGCGATGGCAAGACCAGCATCCAGGCGGTGTGCCCGAAATGCGAAAACGCCTTTCTCGTGGAGCTCAATGACACGGGGGGGTCCTCGGCTACCCCTTGAATGCGCTGTACCGAGAGGTAGCCTTTGTGGCCTATCACTTCCACTGGTCCCCAGACGCGGTGATGAACCTCGAGCACTTCGACCGCCGGCGCTGGGTGGAAGAGATTTCCGCCATCAATCAGCGCATGAACGAGATCGAGACCGAACGGTAATAGCGCAGAACGACAAAGCGACGACGGCCTCGAGCATTGACCGAAGACTCTGAAGGCTATGAAGCGGGTTATTCGAGACGATAACCGGGCTGAGCGCCGGCCGACGCCGGCCGACCGCTGGCTTCGGCGAGCGGCGGAACGGCGGCTGCGATGGCTGCGGGGCACGCTTGCTCGTGGCCTTCCACGACTGGAGTTCTTGCGAAGGCCAGTCACGAGCTACTCGGTCCATCACCGATGGGAGAGGTTTGTGTTCCAGTTTTATCCGCGAATCCACCTGGCCATTCAGCCTTGGTTGCGTGAGGCATTGAGACCCAGTCAATCTCCCGAGGCAATCCGCCGGATATACACTACAGTGGTTCCTAAACATACCCTGGCAAAAGCATCCACGCCGAAAAGCGCGGGAATCTGCAAGTTCGGGTCCTTGAATCCTCGAGGGATCCGCGAGCAAGCCCATCCTGTGAGCGCTTCTCTGGACTTTGTCGGCCATGTGAGGGCGCTCGAACAGCAGCTGCGGCGGTACACAACGCGGCAGACGGGAATGGGTGAAAGCACGCTGGAAGTGGCTTTGCGTCGTTTGACGCATCAGATGCGGCGCGTGGAAGAGTACCTAACCGAGGCGCCCGAGATAGTGCTGCGCGGGCTCGCTCCCGCCGTGGTCGCGGTAGAACATCGCGTGCTCCCGGAACCTGAGCGATTTCCGCCGGCGGCGAAAGCGTGGGATACCTTCAACCAAGCGCCCCGGGCTCAGCCCGCGGCCGCCTCCGCGCTTGGCATTGAGCAGTTGACGGATCAGGTGATCCGGCAAATCGATAGCCGCGTGATCGCCATGCGCGAGCGCATGGGCAGAACTTAATGGAGCAGCCCTCTGGCTCCGCCTGACTCTTTGGGGCGGGAGGTCGTCCCAGGCTCCCCGCCCTCCCGGCGGAGGGGCGGGCCAAGCCGCGCAAGGGACGTCGGGTGGAGATTTTAGAGCAATCCAATGGCGTTAGCTAAGGCGCGGATTACGATCGAGCATACGGGCGAATTCTTCGACGTTTTGTTCAATCCTGAGGAATATACGCTCAACAAGGACAACAATTTCGCCTCTCAGGCGATTCCTGGACTCAGCTCTCCGTTGTTGCAATTTGTGAACGGAAACTTGCGCACGCTGGAAATGGAGTTGTTCTTTGACACCTCGGAGCCGGCGCCCAGCGACGTGCGCGTTGAGACGCAGAAGATTGTGAAGCTCTTGGACATCGATTCCGACTTGCATGCACCGCCGGTGCTGCGCGTCTCCTGGGCGTCGCTCCAGTTTCGGTGTGTCCTGGCTCGGGTATCGCAGAAGTTCATTCGTTTCGTCGATGACGGGCGTCCGGTGCGCGCTCGGCTCACCGTCACATTCAATGAGTATGTCGACCCGGAGAGTGAATCGAAAGAAGTCAACCGCCAGACGGCGGACTTCAGCAAACTGCACGTCGTAACCCTCGGTGAGACGCTGAGCGGCATCGCGGGCGACTATTACGGCAACCCGCAAATGTGGAGGCCCATCGCCATCCTGAACGGCCTTGACGATCCGCGAGCCATCGAGACTGGGCAGACCTTGCGCGTGCCGTCGCTGCCCTTTGTCGATCCTGAAAGTGGCGAGGTGGTGAACTAGCTTATGGCACTTTATCCGCGATATGCGCCGGAGTTCAAAGTGCTCATCAACGGTGACCCCCTGCCGTCTGCGCTCAAGGCCTCGGTAACCAGCATCAGCTACCAGGATGGTATTGAGGGGGCCGACCGGGTGGAAGTGACTTTTGCCAATCCGGACCTTCGCTGGCTCGATCATCCCCTCCTGCAAGTGGATAACAGCTTCAAGCTTTCCATCGGGTACTCCCCTGATCCATTGGAGGAGGTCTTTGTCGGCGAAATCACCGGCATCGAGCCGGCGTTTCCCGGCAATGGCATGCCGACGATCAAAGTGGCGGCGCAGGACCTTCTGCAACGGCTAACGCACGGCAAGGTGGACCGTGCCTTTTACGTGAGCGTCCCTAAAACTGCCAACTTCCCCTTGCCCGATGTGGCGGTGGCCGCCATCGTAAGCGGCACCAATCTACTGATTCCTTATCCCGATCCTGTTGGCGGCGCGCTTTCCATCCTGCTCACGGTCGGCACCTACATTGTCGCACCGCAGCTGGCGCAGAAGAGCATTCGCCGGCAGGAATCGGAAAGTGATTTTGACTTTTTAGCGTCGATCGCCAAACAAAACGGCTGGGAAATGTATATCGACCACACCCTCGAGCCGCGCGGCTACGTTCTGCGCTTTCAGTTCCTGGTCCAGGATTATTCGCCCAGCCTCACGCTCAAGTGGGGCCAATCCCTGACGGATTTTACACCGCGGCTCACCACCGTGGGCGATGTTTTCGGCGTTTCGGCGCGTATCTGGATCTCGGCTATCAAGATGGAGTTCGTCATCGTGGTGGGGTGGGACTTCGACCGCGCCACTATCAACCTCGCTGTGTACCCGGGTGTCGGTAGACTTGACCAATTGTTGGGCGAAAAGGCTGCCAAGACGATCTCGATCAAACCTAACGGGTTTCCCAATTCGCTCCAGGCGATCTTGGGCGAACTTTTGCCCCGTCTCAACAACCGGCTGACGGGGTCAGGGAGCACCATCGGTAATCCACAAATCAAAGCCGCGCGCGTGATCAACCTCGAAGGGCTCGGCGATCAGTTCGGCGGCTTGTATCGCATCACGCAGGCCACCCATACGCTGGATAGCGGAGGTTACAAAACCAGCTTCCAAGCGCGCAAGGAAGTCTGGTTCGGCTCCATCCCCGTTCCCAAGAGCCCTTCCGGGCTCCTCCGCCTTCAGGGGCAGAGGGTCGGGTGAAATCTCGCAAGCGGCTAGCGCGGGGCGGGCAAGAGGCCTGCCGATTCTTGCGACACAGGACAAGACACTATGGCATCGGGCTTACTGGGTTGGGCCCTCGGTATCGATACACATAAGGCAGGAAATTATTCCATCGCTCCCGGCGTGGTCATAGATAACACGAACTTCTTGCTCGAGGCTCGGGTGCAGGTTCATATTCCCTCGCTCCCTTCCTTCGATCCTTGGGCGCGCATGGTTTCGGTAGGAGGTGGGTCGGGCCGAGGATTCATGTGGCTTCCGCAAATTGGTGATGAGGTGCTAGTGGCGTTCAACCAGAACGATGAGCGCGACGCCTACATTTTGGGCGGTCTGTGGAACACTATCGACCGGCCTCCGACCACCATTCCGACCGACTTCATGACCAAGCGCATCATCCAGACTGGCCTCGAGCCGGGCGTGGGCCATACGGTGGAGTTTGACGATGCGTTGCAGTCGGTCAAGATTACGACGAGCACCAAGCAGCAGATCAGCATCGATCCAA
>CADDZE010000042.1 GCA_902812465.1 Acidobacteriota bacterium
TGATGGGACGGCTCTGCACTCGGTGCGACCGAAAACGCGCCACCCCAGGCGGGCGGCTCGGAAGGGCCGCGTTGCCGCTAACCTCAGTCGCCCTACGGGCTCCTTCGGCTAGCGGCAAAGAAAAACCGAACAGATCATGGGCTATAAAAACCGGACATCTTCCCGTGCTAAGAACACTTTGCATTATCTGGGGTGCGGAAAAGGCAGACCCTGTAATGTATACCCGATTGAGTCAGCGGGCATGGACGGAGCAGTCAGGAAAGAAGTAGCCGCCTTAGCGATGGGACTGGAAGCTTCTGATAGGCCTTCCAACTGTGAGGGAGAGCGGGAGCAGAGGAGCGGGGGGAGGGCGTGGTACAGTGGCGTAACTCGCGGTCTCATTCGACGGTGACCGACTTGGCAAGGTTGCGCGGCTGGTCGACGTCGCAACCGCGTAACACCCCGATGTGGTACGCCAAGAGCTGCAGTGGCACTACCTCCAGGATCGGCGAGAGTAAGTCATGCGTGGCCGGCAGGACAATTCGGTAGTCTGCCATGTCCGATGCTTCGGTATCACCTTCCGAGACCAGTGCCACGATTGTCGCACCCCGGGCCTTGGCTTCCTTGATGTTGGCCACCGTTCGTTCGTATCTCACCTTTGAATCGGCGGCCCGCGGGTCGCACGTGGCGATCACCACCACGGGAAGGCCATCGGTGATCAGCGCGTTCGGCCCGTGCTTCATCTCGCCTGCCGGGTAGGCCTCGGCATGAATGTAGGACACTTTCTTCATCTTCAGAGCTCCCTCGAGGGCAATCGGAAAGTGGGCGCCGCGCCCCAGAAAGATGAAGTCCGCCGAGCGATAGAACTGTCGCGCCAGATCTTCAAACTCCTCGTCGCGCTCGAGTACAGATTCAAGCTGGCGAGGAAGCCGCGCGAGGTCTGAGAGCAGGGGTTTAGCCTGTTCCGGCCGGAGGTTGCCTCGTGTCTCGCCTAGGTAGACCGCGAGCAGGAGCAGCGCGGTGAGCTGAGCGGTGAAGGTCTTGGTCGAACCGACGGCCATCTCCGGCCCCGCGTATGTGTATATTGTGCCGTTGGCCTCGCGCGGCACCATGCTGCCCATCACGTTGCAGATGGCCAGTGTCTTCGAGCCTTTGGCCTGGGCCTCGCGCTGACCGGCGATGGTATCAGCCGTCTCGCCGGACTGGGTCAGCAACAGCGTAAGGGTGCTCGAGTTTACCAGTGGGTCGCGGTAGCGAAACTCCGACGCGTAGTCCACTTCCGTTGGCACGTGGGCCAGCCGTTCGATCATAATCTTGCCGGCCAGCCCGGCGTGCTGCGACGTGCCCGCGGCCACGATCTTTATATCCCGAAACGAACGGAAGTCCTCTTCCGTAATTTCCATTTCGTCCAGGAATACCTGACCGCTTTCGGCAGAAAAACGGCCCAGCATCGTGTCGCGGACGGCGCGAGGTTGCTCGTAAATCTCCTTGAGCATGAAATGCTTGAACCCACCCTTCTCCGCCAAGATGGGCTCCCAGGTAATGTGCTGCACGCGCCGTGTAACCGGCTGGCCGTCGAAATCCATGAGCTTGACGCCGTGCGGGGTCAGCACCGCGATATCGCCATCCGCCAGAAACAGCAGGTCACGCGTGTGATAGAGAATGGCGGGCACATCGCTGGCCACAAAATATTCATCCTTGCCCAGGCCAATTACCGCCGGAGGGCCCTGGCGCACGGCAACAATCTTGTTCTGGTCGCGCGTGGAGGCGATGGCCAGCGCGAAGACACCCTTGAGGCGGCGTACGGCTGCACGAACCGCATCCTCAAGCGGCACGGTAGGCGCCGAGACCGCGTGGCCATCCAGGTATTCTTCGATAAGGTGAGCGATCACCTCTGTATCCGTCTCGGTGACGAACTTGTGATTCTTGGCTTCCAGTTCGCGCTTCAGCTCCAGGTAGTTCTCGATGATACCGTTGTGTGCCACCGCTACCGTGCCCTGGCAGTCGCAGTGGGGATGGGCATTGGCTTCAGTGGGCGCTCCGTGAGTAGCCCAGCGTGTGTGCCCGATGCCGTAAGTGCCGTCGAGAGGGTTTAGACGGATGACCTCTTCCAAGTTGCGTAGCCTGCCCGAGGCCCGGCGGATTTCCAGCGCGCCATTCCGCATGACAGCCAGGCCGGCCGAGTCGTAGCCGCGGTACTGCAAGCGCCGGAGGCCGTCCAGCAGCACTGGAACCACGCGCTTGTTCCCGATGTACCCGATGATTCCTGACATGATGGGTGAAAGCGATTATAGCAACCGCAACGGCCTCGGGGAGAGCTTTAAACGGGCGTGATCACTTACGAGCTATGTTCTACAGAGCCTTAAGGGAACACGGTTCGCGGCCAAGTCGCTCTCAGCCCAGGGAAAGATCGCCTCTTCGCCGCTATAATCTCCCCGCAGCCCTCATGCGGCGCTGGGCCGAAAGGCAGTGAAAGGCGTTCGCTCTCCATGAAACGGGAAGTCTGCAAAACCCACGTCTGCAATGCCTCGCGCACACGACCGCTCCTTGGCGGTCCATCCCTGATAGTGGTAGGCTGATTCGCCGGAGGAAGATTCAACATGAGAACTTCAATCTTTCTAGCAGCGGTCATCCTCTTCGGCGGAATGCTGGCTTGGGGCCAAGCAGCACCGCAAGCCGCCAAGGCGGAGCTCAAAGATGCGCAGGGTCAACCGGTGGGCAATGCTACTTTTACCCAGACGCCGGCCGGGGTCGAAATCGCCGTCACGGTGACGCACCTTCCACCCGGCACGCATGGTATCCACATTCACGCGGTAGGCCAGTGCGAGCCGCCCGACTTCAAGTCAGCCGGGCCGCACTTCAACCCCACCAACAAGAAGCACGGGCTCAAAAACCCCGAAGGACATCACGCCGGGGACCTGAGGAACTTGGTGGTGAGCGACGACGGCACAGGCACTTATCATGCGGTCGATGCGGACGTCACGCTGGCGCCTGGTCCGAACTCGCTCTTGTCCCCGACAGGCACATCACTAGTGATCCATGCCGCACCGGACGACGATGTTACCGACCCGTCTGGCAATTCTGGGGCGCGGATCGCCTGCGGCGTGATCGTGCAACAATAGTCGTATGAACGAGCGCGAACGGCTCACCACCATGGTGAAAGCGGCAGGTTGAGCAGCCAAGTTGAGTCCAAGTATTTTGGACTCGGTACTGAGCAAGCTGCCGAAACAATCCGATCCCAACGTACTAGTCGGCTTCGATACGGCTGACGACGCGGGAGTGTACTGTTTGGCACCGGACCTAGCTCTCGTGCAGACGGTCGATTTTTTCACACCGATTGTCGACGACCCCTACACGTTTGGTCAGATCGCCGCCGCCAACTCGCTCAGTGATATCTACGCCATGGGCGGCCGCCCGCTCACTGCGCTTTCGATTGTAGGATTCCCGAATAGCGGGCGCGACCCCGCGATTCTCGAGGAGATTCTGCGCGGCGGCTTGGACAAGATGCGGGAAGCAGGTTGCACGGTGATTGGCGGCCACAGCATTGGTGATGAGGAAATCAAGTTCGGCTACGCCGTGACGGGTGTGATCAGCCCGCAGCGCATCTGGACGAATGCGGGAGTGAAGGCGGGCGATCGCTTGATTCTCACCAAGCGGATAGGCACCGGAATCATTGCTACGGCGTTGAAGAAGGGGCAAGCGAGCGACCAATCCGTGAAAGCCGCGATCGACTCGATGGGCCAGTTGAATCGTGCGGCCAGTGAAGTGGGCCTGAAGTTTAATATCCACGCCGCAACGGACGTCACCGGCTTCGGCTTGCTGGGGCACGCCCGGGAGATGGCAGTGGCCAGCCAGGTGAGCCTGGTGATGGATGCCGCCCAGGTTGAGTTTCTACCCGGCGCGCTGGAGTACAGCCGCCAGGGCCATCTTCCCGGCGGCCTCAAGCGTAACATCGAATTCGTCAGCGGCTGTGTCGAGTTTGGCGGCGACGTCCCCGAAGAAGTGCGAAATTTGTTATACGATCCGCAAACCTCTGGCGGCCTGCTGCTTGCCGTCAGCCCGGCAGACTCCGCCCGCCTGCTTGAAGCGCTGAGTGCACACGGTGTGCAGGCGCATGAGATAGGCTATGCCATTGAAAAGACCCGGCCGCTGATCTGGGTTCAGCTCTCCAATCAAGGTAGCCGAGGCTGATTAGCCGAAATGATCCGCGATGAGCTTTGCCGCGCAGCGGTGGGCTCAGTAAAACTTACCCGTGTAGTTGGTGGGAGTAGCCGGGAAGCCTGTGCAGTTGAGGGGATTGCTGGCGTAACCGCACTCCCAACCAGTGAAATTCATGATGTCGAACGCTCCGGCCAGCGGCAGTGCGAGCACGTTGTACGTGCCGGGTGGAAGACCAATGAGGCTGTAGTGACCTTGCGTGTCGGTGAGGCCATCGATCACAGCATTGCCCGTCGCGGCGTCGATGGCCACCACATGCGCTGCGAAGGCTCCCGTGGGGCTTAGCAGAATCGAGCCCGAGACTGTGCCGGTAGCCGCGGCAAAGCTGCCGTTGGGATAGAGGAAGGAGATTCCAGCCGCGTCGTCCACCGAGAGGGTCCTCTGAACGCCCGCGGCGGAGGTGTCGCCGAATGGGTACATCACAGCGTGAGCAATACCGCTGTGGTCGAGACCTAGGAGGTGCCCGATTTCATGGGTGGCAACGGACTGCAGATCGAAAGCATTGGGGGCCGGAGGAGTGGTGGTAGAAAACTGTTCCGCCGGATTGAACACAATATCCCCATCGGCGATACAGGACCGAAGTGGGCAACTACGCGAGGTGGGAGGTGAAGTACACGAGTAAGTGCCACCGGTGGGAGAGCCGAATACTGTAGCGATGAACGTGACGGCAATAGTGCCGGTGGGAAAGTCGGCGCTGGCGTTCGGATCCATGAAACTTACGGTGTTCACGCAGTCGCTGCTGTTAACGCCGTTCGCCGTGGTGTCCGGCCCGCGTGTGATAATAAGACTGAGGAGACTCTGGCCTCCCACCTGTGCTTGCTGCCACGTCTTGAATGCGTCTGTAATCGTCGTCGAGATGTCCGTTCCTCCCGCTGTGATAACGTTGTTCGCACTCGGATTCAGACTCCAGATAACCTGAGCACTGGCCCAGCGCGTGGGCACCGGCCCGTTTGCGTTGTCCTGTTCTGGATTAAAGGCGAGAATCGCTAGAGAGGAAAGGACCGAAACAACAGCTGCTGCACTCAAGGATAGAGTGGTGGGGGTGGGCCGGAAGGGGCGGCTACAAAATCGACCGAAGCGTCTCACGGTTTCACCTCTCGAGCTACAGTAGCCTGTCCTTGTAGGCGGCCCATCACCTCCGAATGAGCAGATATGTCCGCCGCCTGTCCGCGGATGAAAATGCGCGTCCAGTGGATCATCCACACCGACCCGTGGCGCACTGCCGTTCCTTCAACGACACTCCCCGCAGGAATCAGGGTGGTCGCGTCAGGGTAAATTGCAGCGGTGGTTTGCGCCCGCACTTCCATCCGGCCCACGCCGCGGAATGCCGCAGACCGAATGACCACGGGTAGAGAGACCGCCGCAGAGAGGGTGAAGGACCTCGCCATAGCACTCTGCAAACGCTCCTGGAAACTACGGAGCGGCAGAGTCTCTTCAGACGCCAGGCCGCAGCCAGCTCCCTCTAATGCCGACCCGAACGGACGGATCACCCGCTCCTCGCCCGTTTGAAGATCACGATAGATGCGATATGCGCCCTCCATCATCCCTACGACCAAGTACCGGGCGGGGTTATCACGCGAGGGCTCGAGGAATAGGACATAGCTCGCTTCCGGCACAAAATGTACAACGCCCGGCACGCGCACGTGAAAATTTCCCACCGTGCCGCCAGGCTGCTTCACCACTACTGCCCGCCCCACCTTACCCTTGACCACGCTTTCCACCGCGAACGTTGTGAACGTGTCGATCTCCGTGTGGGTGTCGTTCCACCGGCTCTCTTGTGCGATCAGGTGGCCGCGGATGATCGCCGTGGACACCTGTGTGAGCTGCTCTAGAGTCAACTGCCGGAGGGTGGTGGGGCGCAGAATCGACGCGCCAGCTACCAGGGTGGCGATGGTCAGTCCGATTAGTTTCCTCATATTCTTACTGTCCCGGCACAGTGATCAGAAGTCCCCCGACAAACACCGTGACTTCGCCCGCTCCGTTTTCGACCAGAATGTTGTGGGGACCGAGCGCGGCCTTCGGGCTCACCTGGATCCGCACGTTCACACAGGGGTGCCCGTCCGTCGTTGTGCAGAAGGCGGAGGCATCTGGCTGGGTCACCGTGACGTCCCCGGCGGGGCCAAGCACTTGGTAAGTCGTACCGGGTACGAAGCCGTTGCCCACCAAGAAGAGGTTGGCCGTCCCACCCTGGGCCACGCTAACCCCGGTGGCTCCTGCCGTGTTTCCCGTGCCCACGGCCAGAAACTGCAGGGTAGGGGTTAAGGGTGCCAGCGCTATGTTGACCCCGCTCGTCTCCGCCCCTGCCCTCACGTCGACAGGAGTCATCGTCACCGGCGGCGGGGGCGCGACGATGTTTACCGTCGCGGATCCTGTGCTCGAGGGATTCGCCTCGCTGGCGGCCGTCACCGTCACTTGGTTGGGATTAGGAACTGTGGCGGGAGCCGTGTACAATCCCGAGGCCGAAATCGTGCCTACGGTGGCATTTCCACCCACCACGTTGTTCACGCTCCACGTCACCGCAGTATTCGTCGTTCCGGTTACGGTAGCGGTGAATTGCTGCGTGGCCCCAGTCTTAAGGGAGGCAGCACTCGGGCTGACCGAGACTGTGATCGTCGGCGCGGAAATCATGCCACTGGAACTTCCACCTCCGCACCCGCAGACAAGACAAGCAGGCAACACCAAGGACAGAAGGGGCAGCCACCGTGGTCGCGCGCGCTCTAGTGGCATGACGTAGCTATGATATCGGGGATTATACAGTGAGTAAATCCCCAGCTTTCGGTTACGCACCCCAGACACAGGAAGAACCGAAAGCAGCAAGTGGCGTATACCTCTAAAGCCATAGGGATGCCAACCGACCGTCATAGGCTGCTCCGTTTAGTGGTTGCTAACGCCACTCTGACCGGGAGAGATCGGCTGCAGCGGAATCTGCTGGCTTGGCTGGTTGGGATTCGGCTGATTGGGGGCCACAGGCTGGTCTGGCGAAGGTTGCGTTGGCATCGGCTGATCCGGAGCCGGCTGCATTGACCCTGGCTGGGTTGGCTGGTTCGGATTGGACGGCTGTCCGGTTGCCCCTCCTGCCCCCGGCGAGGCATGCGGCGACTGCTGGCCGGTAAATGGTGTGTACACCGTCCCCAAAAACTCCCAGTCCGCGTAATGATTGTAACGATTCCATACGCGAATCGATTCATGCTCGCTACAACTTGCCACCCCTGCGATGGCCGTGCCTACGGGTTGATTACTCAGGGCGAATCCACCGAATGCCGACGTCGACTGCGGTCTGTCGCTCTTAGCCCCTAGGCAGTCCGGGCTTGGCCTGCGCTTTTCACTTTGTTCGCCTGTATTGCCTGTGGTGTTAGTCGATTGCCTTCGGTTGTTATCGCCGGAAACCACTGTGCCGGTCTGGCCGGGTGAGCTGGTTCCGGCGCTTGCCCCAAGGGACAACCCCAGCGTTCCTTGACCAGCGGAGCCTAACTGAGCGTTTAGCTGTGCGCCGCCAGCGAGTCCGAACCCGCCGGACTCCGCACCATTGCCAGTCTGGTCCGGCCCGCCTAAGGCCATTGGGTTCGGGCCGAGCTGAACCTTTTGCGTTCGCGAGTCCAACAACACCCCGTTCGGGCCGACGTGTATAAACCTCCACTTGCCATTTGGACTCATCGGGTCAGTATAAGCGTGACGAAGAAAGCGCATCCCGTTAGTGCGGATAAGTTCGTCCACCGAGACCGGATAGCGGTGAAACTGCCTCTGAAAGAGGAAGATGGCTCGGGCATACTCGTTCCCGCGAAAGATCAGCTCCTCTTCGCGCTCGCGCTGGCCCTCTTGGTAGGCGCTGGGAAGGGCCGCGGTAAGTGTCAGGAGGATGACCGTGACCGTGATGAGGAGGACCAGCAGAGCGTAACCGGCATTCGAGCCTACGAAATTGCGCAATTTCAGGGGCGCGTTGCGGGCTTCTAACCTGGGATAGGCCCTCCGCGAAGCGCCGATTCCACAGGCCGAATTCGTGGCATCACTGCGGAATAAGCAGTTCACCCATCTGATGGGTCGTTTCATCTTCCACCGTGACCTGGCTAGGCGTAATCTTGATCGCTCGATAATGCTTGTCGAATTCCTCGCCTTCGCGGACGAGAAAGATATCATCCTGATCGAGAATCGCGGCCTGCTTCACCCCGTTGGTCTCGCTATAACCGAGCGCTTGCAAGGGGATGGGCGGCGGAGGCGGAGGGGGCGGCGGCGTCGTAGGCCGTGCATTGGCTGCTTTCCTGGCGGCGATTTCCGCCGGTGAAGGCCCGTACTCGAAGGGATTGCGTTCCAGTGTAGGCAGGGGTTGCTGCTCGAGATCCTTGAGAACCTCAACGTGTAACTTCGGATCATATTGCGCGAAGTCATCTGGGTTCGGTGCGAGTTTCGACGCGGCTGGCGCAACCTCTGCCCCCGGCGGGATCACTGCCCTTGCCGGTGCCGTAGTAAGGCCGCGCTGGCGCGAACCTGCCAGTGCCGCACGTTTGGCGTCGTTGCCGCCGAGTTGCGCAATTAGGCGCAGCAGCAGTACCAGCGCCACGAGCCCGAGCCCCATGGTCAAATGTGTGCGCGACCGACTCGTCATGGCATTACGTACAGGTCAGCAGTCAGCCGCAGCTCGAGGTTTCCTTGGTCCCCCGACTCCAGACTGAAGCCGCGCACCACCAGCAAGTCGCTTGTGGTTTCGACCGCATGCATGAAGCGGAGCAAGCTGGGAAACGGGCCGGTCACGCTGACCTCCATGCCCAGCCACTTCAGCTGCTCTCCCTTGGCTGAGTTCAGACGATAGCTCAGCGCATTGAGCTGAACGTTCGCTTCCTTACTCAGACGCGCGACGAGGCGCCCAGCATGCGAAAAGCTGTTCCTGCGGGGAGGCACTCGCTCCTGCAAGAAGGCATCGAGCTGGTCGTCAGCATCCTTTACCTTAATTCGGTCCAGCTGGGCCACCCTGACCTTCTCCTGCTGCCACTCGCGCCGCGTGCTCTCCAGCGACTCCTGAGCTGTCTCGAGCTTGGCATCGTATACGCGTACCACACCCAGCCATACGAACAGGTCTAGCAGGGCCAAAGCCAGGCCTGCACTTTCCAGCGTGCGAATCACAGCTCTCCGACGATGCCGATCCATTCGAAAAACCCGAGGCGAGCGGTATCCGGTTAGTAGCAACTAGGGACATCAGCTTGAGCCCTCGTCTCAGCGGACGTAATTCCCCCGGGAACGAGAGCTAAGCGACCCAGCTGCTTGCCGCCTGCCGACTGTTTCTGCCGTCTCGTGTCATTTGACCGCCGTTGCCGCTCCATGTTGCTGCCTGCCGGTCGTTGTCTCCCGGATCGCGCCGCTTGCCTGGCCCTGAGCTACCTGCCCGGGTGAGTAAACAGCCGTGCAAGTAATACTGACCGGAGCCGTGGGGCCGCCCTTAGACTCAAAGCCATTTTGCAGTACGGTCACATCACTAAAGTCAGGTGAGTCCTCGAGGTTGCTGACGAACTGCTCCACCGACTCCTGGGAGTCTCCTTGTATTCCGAGTGTGATCATCGCGCGGCCATTGGGTTGTGAGAAGGTCAAGCTGGCCAGCCTCACCCTTGGTGGCAAAAGCCGGGCAATGCGCTCCAACAGAGCTACCCCCGAAAGCTGCCTCTGGTCAATCAGCGAATTAACGAAGTTGACCTCATGGATGATCTGCCGGTACTGAGGCTGCTCGAGACTGCGCCGTAGAGACATTTCCCGGGACCGCAACTGGCTCAACTGAGACTGGTAGGACGCCCGAGTCGCATTGAACATCCCGTACTCGCGGATATCGCGAAAAGCCGCAACCGCGAGATAAGCCAACATCAGGAAGGCACCAACCGCTAGCGGAACGGCCCAGCAGAGCCCGTAGCGGTCCCGGAAGCTTGGCGCGGCGGCGAGATTGAGTTCTATCTTCATCGGAGTAACGGGCTCAAGGTTCAGGGCTCAGTGCGGCAGGACTGAATTCCGAATTGCCGTTTATTCCTATTCCTACTCCATTAGCCGCCAAAGCGGCAGCAGGCGCGCCAAAGCCCTCGAATAATGCACGCTCATCCGCAGCGAGCAAGGCAGAGGCCATTCCGACGCTGGGCGTTAGCGGGCGGACGTCTCGCTGCAGAGCCAGAGTGAGGTCGGCACTGATCCGGTTCATTTCCGGCGGACGGGCGCAGAGCCAGACGCCAGCAACCTGCAGCTGGAAGCGGTCCTCGGCACTCGCCAGAGCTCGCGAGGCCTCAGCCACCGCTTCACTTGTTTCGTCGACCTCCAGTGCCCGCGTTCGCCACAAGCACAGACGTTGCCCCGCGACAACTGCCGTGGTGAGGAATCCGCTACACCAGTGAATGATCAATTGCCCGCTGGTTTCATCGGTGTCGGGCAACAGCGGAAGCATTGCGAGCGTGGAAGGCAGGATGAGAGTGCAGTCACCATTCACGGCTGCCACGGCCGATTCGTATTCACCCATCACCTCATTGCTGGCCGCGACGGCCAGCACCTCGATGCGCTGTGAATCACGGTATGTGACTTGGTAGGAGACCCGCGCCTCTTCGGCGGGGAAGGGTAAATTCTCCCGGATTCGCCACCGTACGAGCCCCTGCGCTTCCCTCGGAGCTTCAGGTAGTGTCTCAAACGTGAGCGTCGTTACGCGCACGACTGCATCTGGAACCAGTAGGCCGGTCGTTCCCCACCGCCCACTGCGCGACCGAAGAAAAGCGGCGATGCCCTCGAGCTTGCGGGATAGATCCTCAGGATCCGCCACATTGGGCGCGTGGACGGCCGGACGAAGTGTCCCCGGCTCGAGGCGGCCCACTGCGATTTGGTGCACTTGCCGCGTTGTTCCCTCGCCTCCCCTTCCGCCGAAAGCAGGCCTTGCCCTGGGTTTGCGCTTTACCAGCCTCACTCCGGTGACAAACTGGGGTTGTACCTCGATAATGGTTTCCGGCAAGGTGAACGGGCCGGTGTTCTCAATCACCGTCGGCCTTGTCCAAAATTTCAGCTGCTTCCAATCCATCGTCGTTGCCGGCTATCCGCCGTCACATCAGCATCCAGCTCAACCGGCTATACCTTCCCCTCCGGTGGCTCGACAAAGGTCACCTTGTTAATCTCTTTCAGAGTGGTGATGCCCTGGCGGACTTTCTCGAGCGCCGACTCACGCAAGGTCACCATACCTTCAGCCCGCGCCACCCGACGCAGCTCGGCAGTAGGACGCTTCTCGAGAATAAGCGCCCGTACTGTGTCGGTAAGGGCCAGAATCTCCCCAATGGCCGTGCGTCCATGAAAGCCGGTGTGGTTGCAGCGCATGCATCCGGCACCCTCGTAAAACACCCCATCGCGCCAAGTGGCAGGATCGAGCCCCGACTCCTCAAACATATCCGGTGTTACCTGCGCGGGACGCTTGCAAAACTCGCAAATCACCCGGACCAGGCGTTGGGCCATGATGCAGTTCAGGGCGGAGACAAAGTGATACGGCTCGACACCCATATTGAGAAAGCGACTGAGAACGTCAAGCACGTTGTTGGCGTGCACCGTGGTAAAAACAAGGTGGCCGGTCAGAGCCGACTGGATGGCGATCTGAGCCGTTTCGTTGTCGCGAATCTCGCCCACCATAATCTTGTCGGGATCGTGGCGCAGGATGGAGCGCAAACCGCGGGCGAACGTCAGACCCTTCTTCTCGTTGACCGGGATCTGGGTGACGCCGCGAATCTGGTATTCAACGGGATCCTCGATGGTGATGATCTTGTCCTCGTCGCTCTTGATCTCCGAGAGCGCGGCGTAGAGCGTCGTGGTCTTGCCGCTGCCGGTGGGCCCGGTTACCAGGATCATGCCGTAAGGCTCGCGAATGAAGCGGCGCAGGCGGCGCAGCTCGCGGTCGGAAAATCCCAGTACGTCTAAACGCAGCTGTTTGAACTTCTCGCTGAGCGACTCCTTGTCCAGGATGCGGAGCACGGCATCCTCGCCGTTGATGCTAGGCATGATCGAGACGCGGAAGTCGATAGGGCGGCCCTTGTAGCGAACGCGGAAGCGCCCGTCCTGGGGGACACGGCGCTCGGCAATATCCAGTTCGGCCATTACCTTGATGCGGGCAATCAGGTTAGAGGCGAACTCTTGCGCCAGGGGGCGCATCGCTTCCTGCAGCACACCGTCAATGCGATTCTTCACCACCACCGCGTTGTCATGGCTCTCGATGTGGATGTCGCTGGCCCGGCGCTCCAATCCGGCGAAGATAATCGAGTCCACCAGGCGGATCATGGGATTGGCATCGCGGTCCTCCACGAGGTGTTCGAGCGAAAGGCCCTCTTCGGCGTCGGAACCCTCGCCTACCACCTCAAGCCGGAAGTCCTCGGTAGCCTCCTCGAGGACGCGCTGCGACGGTTCGGTGCGCTTGATAAACTCGCGCACCTGGGTGGGTGCTGCAACCTTGATACGCAATCGCCGGTCAAGCTTCATCTCCAGCTCGTCCAGCCGATCCAGATCGGTGGGGTCACCGATGGCTACGGTGAGTTGTTGATCCTCGGCCTCGAGCGGCAGAAACTCGTATCGCAACATCAGGTCAAGGGGAATGCTGCGCAGCAGCTCGGGCTGCATCGGCACGTCGCGGAGGTCGACGAAGGGGTAGTGATAGCGCGCTGCCAGTTCCTGCGCACGCCGCAGTTCGGATTGGACTTCAGGTTCGGCCATGGGAAGCGAAGCATGAAAGATTGTCGGGTGGCTACCGATGAACAGCTCAACTCGGTTCAGCCTGACTCAGGAACCAGCTTCGTTGCCAATTCTCCTTTCAATGGACTTGCGCTGCCAGCGAAAACAGCGGCAGGTAAAAAGCAATCAAAATGAACGCCACAATGATGGCGATGAGGCCGATCATCAGGGGATCGACCAGCGCTACCAGCGTCGACAGATCAATGTTCACATCCTCTTCAAAGAACTCCGCCACGCTCTCGAGCATGGCCGGGAGGGCCCCGGTGCCCTCCCCCACTTCAAGCATATCCAGAGCCATGGGCGGAAAGAAACCGTGGGCGCGAAGGCTGCCGCTTAACGACTTGCCGCTAGTAACTTCCTCTTGCGCCTTCGCGATAGCCTGCGTTAGCACCGGGCTGGTAACCGACGCCTTGGCCGTCTCAAGGGCGGAGACCACGGGCAATCCGCCTTGCAGGAGTGTAGCCATGGTGCGGGCAAACTCAGCCACAGAAAACTTCAGCAGCAACTCTCCCGCCACTGGCAGGCGATATCTCAGCCGGTCCCAGGCAAGCTTCACACGAGGTGATTGCCAAGCCGCTCGCGCCAGCAGCGCCACTCCAACCACGGCGGCGAAGACAATCACCGCATAGTGCTGCAAGGTAAGGGAAAAAGAGATCACCAGCTGCGTCAGGCTGGGCAGGGCCACGCCCAGGTCCTGGTAGAGCAGGGCGAAGCGGGGCACAATGAAACCCACCACGAAGGTAATAAGTAGAGTGAGGAAGACAAGTAGAAAAGCTGGATATACCAAGGCCGCGAGCAGCTTCTTGCGGAATCCCCGCCCGATTTTTTGATAGACGATGTATTGGGAAAGTACCCGGTCTAGGCTCCCGCTACGCTCACCCGCGCGCAGCGTCGCCGAATAGACCTTGGGAAACTGCCCGGTGGCTTCGAAGGCATGAGACAGCATAGCGCCCGAGCGCACCTGATCGCGCACTTCCTCAAGGGCCAGGCGCAGGGCCTCGCTGCGTGCTTGCCGGGCCAGCAGCTCCAAGGACTTTTGCAAAGGCAGCCCGGACTTCGACAGTGTCAGGAACTGCTGGTTGAAAATCAGGAAATCATCCGCGCTGACTCGCTTTTTGCGGCGGGGAAGTGGCAGGCGAGCGCTGAGAACTCGCTTAGGTTGGATGGAAAAGACGTAGTAGCCTTGCGCTGCCAGGCGTCGGCGTAGTTCGGACTCCGATGGCGCGTGTTCCGTCTGGCTTAGAACGCGCCCCGTCACGGTGCCGAGTTTGCAGACAAATTCCATCAAAAAAAGCATCGCCACGCGGTCACGGGCAAGCGCTCGCTGAGCCGCCAGCCATTGGAACCAGCGGTTTCAGAAACCACGGTTGCGAACGGCCGACCGCTGAGAGTTGCGCTCCTGGTAGCCAGCCAATCTCACCTGGCGTCACCACGTGTTGTAAGTCGTCGTCCCGTCCAAAGCTGTGGCCTGGGAGCCACTGTGGACGTCTACAACCCCAGCCTGGGTTTGCTCGGAATCAAGCAAAGGGACATCCTCGATGTCCACCTGCCACGTCTCGTTCGACCCAGTCATTGGGTCCACTGGAACGCCGCCGCGAAGATATCCCGCGTCGACGAGCTCTTGCAGGCTCTCCGGTGGGCGCTGCTTGTCCACGGTGAATTCATCGATGCACTTGCGCATGGTCGTCAAGTCATCGCGCAAGACGGCTTCGCGGGCACGCTGGATCGCAAGTTCGTACGAGGGCACAGCAAAGGAGGCAAGGATCAACAGCAGAGTCAGAACAATCATCAGCTCAAGGAGGGTAAACCCAGCCGATGTTGGCTCCTCGTGGTCCTTTTTCAGTTCGATTCTACAGCGAACTGTGTGCCATGGGCGGCCGAAAACGCCCCCCCTCAACACCGAGCGCGGCCCTCCCTCGAACCTACCAATCGGCATACTTGGACCCATCCAGCGCCGTTCCCTGGCTAAGCGAGTACACATCGAAGACGTTCTGCCCTCCCCAACTGCGGGAGTCCGGATCGTCCTGCATGGAGCGTAGGCCCCATTCGGCCTTGCCGGTCATCGGGTCTACAGGAATGCGACGCAAGAACTTGTACTTCGCGTTGGCTGTACCTTTCAGCACCACACCCTTCACCAGCGTGTCCAGGTCAGGAGGATACCCGAAAGTATCCGCCTCGGTGGGGATCATGCCGCGGTCGCTAAAGTCCTTATAGCGATCGATGGCGCTTCGCAGCTCGCGCAGGCAGCGGTGCAGCTCGGCTTCCCGTGCGCGCTTGGCCTGTATTAAGAGCGCGGGCACGGCCGCACCTACGAGAATCAACATGATTGCCATGGTGGCAATCATTTCCAGCAACGTGAAGCCGGCGGCATTCCGCGCCGAAAAATTGCGTCTCGCCCGCCCACCGAACTGCGAGTCTCGAATCCCAAAACTCATTCTTGCGGCCCCGCAGGGGGCATGGCCCGAGGCAGCATCGGCTCAGCCGGCCCCCCCGATCCAGCCGAAGGACGGCCAGCAGCGATGGCTTTCGATTGCAGCGACTCCGGCAACCGAACCACGTGCGGCGTCAGCATGATCAGCACTTCCGTATCCTGCACCTCCTTCGACTCCGTAGAGAAGAAATAGTGCAGTAATGGCACGTCACCCAGAAAGGGAAGCCCGGAAACGGTACGGCTCTCCTGTTTCTGGATCAGCCCGCCGAGCAAGCTCACCTCGCCCTCCTTGAGACGGATGGTGTGCTCCACCGCACGCTGGCCGAAGGTAGGCTCTTGAATGCCCCCAACATTCAGATTAGCGCCCAGGGACAAGATCTCGACCTTGGCCTTCAATGTCACTTCGCCGGTAGCTGACAGATGAGGAGTTATATCCAAGTTGACCCCCGTGTCCTGATACTGAAACTGCGTACTGGCGAGGAGCCCCAAGCTGGTGGTGCCCCCGGTAGTGCCCGTAACCGTGCTACCTAAGGACGGCAAGAAAGTTCCGGTTGCATAGGGAATCCGACTTCCAATCTTCAGCTTAGCTTCTTGCCCGTCAGTTACGCGAATCTCCGGGTTCTGGAGGATGTGGGTGCGGGCGTCGTTGAGTAACGCCTGGGCGATCGCACCCGGAAGCGCCACGATGAAGTCACTGGTGCTGATCTTTCCCAGCTGATTGAGCGGCAAAGTCGGAGTCGCCCCCGCGGGAGTTCCGGGAGGACTGAAGGCGACACCGATCTGGGCTGACACACCGTTTTGGCTGAGCGGCACGGGCGCCAGGCCGAGCTGGCGCAGGCGGTCGGTGTTCGCCTCCAAGATCGCCACATCAATCAGAATCTCCGCCTTGCCGAGATCGAGGCTGTGCAGCAAGGCTTCCGCCGCGGCCACCTTTTCCGGCGTGTCATAAACGATGATGGCGTTGGCCGCAGGATTATCAAACACCTTGGAGGTCGGTCCGAGCACCTGCTTAATCGTCGTCACCAGAGCCTGGCGGTCGGTCTGCTCGAGCGGATTAGCCAAATAGTAGGTCTTCAGAACCTGGTCTTCAAACTCCTGGCGGTTTTGCCGGTTGTCTGGAATCACCAGAATAGAATTGGGAGTAATCACTTTCCAAAACACGCCAGCCGAGTAAGCCGCAATGTGGAAGGCGTCCTCCAGCTTCACGTTGCTCAGATCGAGAGACATCGGCCGGGGCTGGAATGTCTGGTGGAAGGCCACATTGATGTCCGCCAGTTTGCCCAGAATCTCAAATACCTTGCGGCTATCAGGACCGATATGGAGGTGAGAAATGACCTCCGAAGAAAAGGGCTTCAGGGTGACGACGGAGGTTTGGTCGGTCTGATCGCGCGTTTCTAAAGACTGCTTCAAGATCTTCTGGCGCTGAGCCTTAGCCGTCGCCTGCTGCTGTAATACGCGCTGCAACCACTGCGCGGCTGCCTGATTTGAGGGGTCTACCGCCACTGCGCGCTGGAACTCGCCTGTGGCTTCGTCTACGCGATTCTCCGAAAGCAATTTTTGGCCTTGCTTAAGGTGGAAATAGCCAGCGTTGGTGCGGGCCAACTTCTCGTGAATGAGATACTGCGGGTTTTCGGGTTGGCTCTGTAGCGCCCGTCCAAACTGTATGACAGCGGTGTCCCAATCCTTGCGCATCTCGGCCTTGCGGCCCTCATGAAAAGCGGCGGTACCCGGCCCACAGCTCAGCGACAGCACCGCGCACAGCCCGGCGCCCAGAAAACCCACATTTTTCCCCATTACAATACCCCCCTTGAAGGGTTGCCGTTTGCTATGCGGTATTATAGCACCCGCGGCAGCACCGATCGCCTGCCGTTCGCATGCCTGGGAAAGAAAACCCAGCCAGCGCACCCCCTTTGGTCTGGGCGCTCTAATCTGAGTCCCCTACCTGACCCCATCGGCTCGCCAGAGTCCGCTCCAACCCAATGTTAGGCGCAAAAGCTCGCGCGCTCGTCTTCCAGCCCCACCCGTTGTTTTTGAGGACATGAGCCCGAAATCTGGAAACATCTAAAGAACACGCCGCAGCACCGGCTCCGAACCAGAAGCATTAACGATCAGGACCCTCCGGCTCCTGATGAGACTGTCGGGCCTTTTCCTTGAGCACCTCAGCAGCAGCGTTTCTGACGCTCTCGTCAGGATCGGAAAGGGCACTCTGCAGCAGGTCTGTAGCCTCGGGATTCTGGGCGAGCGTTTCAAGTACCAACAGACGCACCTCGGGGTCGGGATCGCTGAAAGCTTGACGGAGAAGCTCGACGGAGTCAGAAGTGCCGCGGCCGGCGAGTGCCTGGATGGCGTACTCCTTGATGGTGGTGTCCTTGTCCGAAAGGGCCGAGCGGAAGGCGGTGAGCACGGCACCTGGGTCAGCCTGGTTGTATTGATCGAGCAGCTGCAAAGCTTGCAGGCGGACAGCTGGTTGGCCGTTGGCAATCGCCAACTGTAAGGCCTGAACCGCCTGCTGAGGGTCCTGTGTGGCCAGCGTCTGGAAGGCGTGCGATTGCACGGCGGGGTCGGCGCTCATTATTTCCTTCAGCAGGGCCGGGTCGACGCCTGCCGGCGCAGCACCCAGCGGCGCTGGCTGACTCAAGAGCTGCGGACTGGTGGGGGTGTCATCGAGCGCTGCGGGGTTAAAAATTAGCAGGCGCGCCCGTCGCGCGGAAATGGGAGTCGAAACATCTCCGATGATGGCGTAATCCACATTGGCAAGCAGCTCTTTCAGGCCCCGGTCGAGCGGCAGGTTCGAAAACCGAACCGAGACGGCATGTTGCAACTCCTGCGGCGATCCTCGCAGTTCGACGCCAGCCTGGCGGGTTACCTCCTGGATGATCTGGTAAAGCGAGGCATTTGACGCTGTGACGCTTAGCTTGCCTTGCCTGCACTCAATCTTCGTTTGCTGGACCGAGTGCTGTGGCTGATCAGCCTGGGGTTGCCAGCGGACAGGTGGCGGGGCAGGTTGCGCCACGGGCTGCGGTGGCCGGACGGTGGGTTCTAGCCGCTGGTCGGGACTCATTCGTTGAGAGTCCACCTTGGGGGACCCAGCCGGCTCGGCCTGCATTGCCAGCACGCCAGGATCCCCGGTCTCCCCACCCGTGTATCCACCCTCCATCGAGGCTAGAACGCGTCCCGCCCAGAGCGTCACTACTAGGATGAGAAGGAGCCAATTCACCAGTTGCCGCCTTCCGGGCGCCTACAGCCCCGCTCGCCGTCCAGTGTACCCCGAAATAGGATGCCAGTCATGGGCAGGTGGTCGCCCAATCATTTTCGACTCTGAGCCCGGGCCGCGGACCGCCACGCTCTCCTGCCGCGGCTCCAAGCCCACCCGGATTAATGTCATCCCGTGCTTTTCATGCCGAATGCGATGCCTCCCACCGTAATCTGCAGCAGGCGCAGGGCACCAGGCTTCGGCTTCCCGCCTCGGCGCCACTCTTTGAGGAAACGTATTTGCAAGTAATTAAGAGGATCAACGTACGGATTCCGCAACCGGATCGATTCGGCCAGAACTGGCTGCCCGGCCAGCAACCGATCGCGCCCACATACCGCCAGCACCCAGTAGCGACTGCGGTGAAACTCCTGCTCGATGCGCTGGAAGATGCGCCGGCGAACGCTCGTGGACTGCACGAGCTGGGCATAGCAACCAGCAATATACAGGTCGGTCTTGGCCAGGGAAATTTCGGCGTTATCGATCAGAACGGTGAAGAAGGGCCAGCCGCGATACATGGCGCGAAGGTGCTCGA
Source organism: Acidobacteriota bacterium (assembly GCA_902812465.1). Taxonomy (GTDB): domain Bacteria; phylum Acidobacteriota; class Terriglobia; order UBA7540; family UBA7540; genus CADDZE01. The sequence goes on from CADDZE010000042.1 coordinate 19,126, forward strand.
GCCCATGGGCTGCGGCGAATTCTTCGAGCGCGTACCCTAGTCCATACCAGGAAGGCAGGAAGTGGCGCGACTGGGTCCAGGCAAAGACCCAGGGAATCGCCCGCAAGTCACGCAGATCGCGGCTGGCGGCGCGGCGCGCGGGACGCGACCCGAGTTGAAGCTGCCCGATTAGGTCGATTGGGGTCGCCTGGCAAAAATAGTCCAAGAACTCTGGCGTCTCGTATACCAGGTTCCGGTACCACCGGCGGCTGTGCTCTGCCAGCTCTTCAGCCGCCTCGTACCACCCTGTCAGACGCCTTGCAAGAATCTTCTTCGAGTGCAGCAGGTTGGCGTTTAACACGGAGGCCACCAGCTGCTCCAAGTTCCTTTGTGCGATGATTGGGTTCGAATACTTCAGGGAAATAACTTCACCTTGCTCCGTGATCCGCAGCCTCCCACCAGGCGCGGCATAAGGCTGAGCCTGAACGCTGCGATACGAAAGCCCGCCGCCGCGGTCGATCGTGCCGCCTTTGCCATGAAACAAGCTAAGGCGCACTCCGTGCCGCTCGGCGACGCGCGCTAAGCCTTCCTGGGCTCGGAACAGTGCCCAGTTAGCCGCCAGGTATCCGCTGTCCTTGACCGAGTCTGAGTACCCGAGCATGACCTCCTGAAAATCATCCCTGGAACGCACCAGGCGGCGGTAAAAGGGGTCGGATAGCAGCGTGTCCAGTGTCTTCGGGCATGCGACAAGATCGTCATAGGTCTCGAAGAGTGGCACAACGTCGAACGACGAGCGAAGTGCATCTTCCTGGGGGCGCCCGCCGTTCTCCACCGACGATTCGATGAGCCCGGCCTCCGCTCCGAGCAACAGCACATCCCATAGGTCGGCAGCCTTGGTCGTCATGCTCAAAATGTAGCGGTGGGCAGCCTCCTCGCCGTACCGCCGCTGCACCTCTTTTAGGGTGCGGAACTCCTCAAGCACTCGACCCGTTGCCGGCGAGAGGTGCAAGGGTAGGAGCGGCTGGCGAACGAGGTGTTGCAGGGATCGGATGCGAGCTTTCTCCGGCTGCGACGGCAAATTGGCGGCGCGCAACAACTCGTCCGCCGCGGCGCGAACCACCGACGCGTGCTGCCGGAAGTCAAGACTGGCGGCGTGGAATCCAAACACCTGGACCGCCACCCGCAGGTGCCCGGGCCCGGCGCGAGCGACTCTGGGACTCGGGTGTTTCTCTACGGCTTCTTCGAGCAGGCGCGCATCCCTTTCGAATTCACGCGGCGATGCATACTCGCCCGGCGCCCGCTGCGCGGTCCGCTCGAGTCTCCAGATCATCACGCGTAGCTTGCGGCGATAGAATTCGTGCGGTTGGTCGATGGCTTCGAAGGCCCGGGTCGGCGGAAAGCGGCGGAAGTCTTCGTTCAAGGAGCGCCGCAGCCTTCGTCCCGCAGCTCCGTCCGCGCATGAAAAGGACAGCAAGCCCAGGAGGCGCTCGCAGCAACGCCGATAATATCCCAGAACACTTTGCCGCAGCCTTTCGGCAGCGTCCAGGCTGTGCTGGGGTAACACGCGAGGATTGCCATCCCGGTCTGCGCCCACCCAAGACCCGAAGCGGAGAAAGGGCGGGGGCTCTGTCAGGGAAGAATCAAAACGAGCCAGCTCGCTGCGGAACGTGTCCCAGAAGGAGCCGGCGAGATCGTAAATCGTCCTGTCGAGGTAGACGAGGGTGTTCTCGATTTCCACCTCCGGGGTTACTGGCCGCTCCCGAATCTCGTCCGTCAGCCACAGCGCCTCAATCCAGGGATCGAGGAGGCGGTCCGCCGCGGCGTGGGAATCGGCGGCAGCCACTTCCGTCATGACGCGATCGATGCGCAGGATGTGGTTCATCACGCTGCGGCGCTTGGCCTCGGTCGGATGGGCGGTGAGGACCGGCTCGACCCGCATCGAGGCCAGCAGCCGGGCCAATGCCTTGGCGGGGACGGACTGCCGCCTCAGTTCCGCGAAGACGTGTCGCAAGGACATTGGCGCGCCGCTCTCCTGCAGCTCGTAGGCGCGCAGCCGCCGGATCCGCTGGCGCTCCTCGCAGAGGTTGACGAGGTGGAAAAACAGGCTGAAAGCGTGTGCCACCGCGATGGCCTGCTTGAGCGTCAGCCGCCGAACCTGCCGCTGGTTCGCTCGCAGCACGGCCGCTAGGTGGCGGCCGGTCTCCTGGCGAATCTGCTTCGAAAGGCGGCGCAGGTTTTCGATGGCTGCAAACACTTGCGTGCCGCACTGCTCGCGCGCCACCGCGCCGAGTCGGGTTGTAAGAAGCCGGACTTCGCGTCGAAGAGCTTCGTCCATGTCAGAATGCTCCGCTCCCTCTCTATTATCATGCTGCGTTGGCACCGGGCATCCGAAAGGCGAGCCGGAAGGCCAGTTGGAGGTTCCAAAAGCTTTTCCTAGGCGGAGAATTGGATTACTCCCAAAACAACGCCTTGTAGCCGCTGGAGAGCCGCAGCTTTCCAAAGCCAGCTGCCCAGCCTGGAACCGACCACTATCTTCGCTGCCTTAGATCGCTTAGAGTATCCTGTGACCTTGGCATCAAAGGTCCCCACATTCTGGGAGGTAACCCATGCAGCATTCTCCGAAGTTTCTAGCTTTGGTCGCGGATGCTAAAACGCGCATCCGCGAACTTGACGTGCACGAGGTGAAGCGGCGCCTGGATGCGGGCGAGCGCTTCCAACTTGTCGATGTGCGCGAGGAGAGCGAGTGGGCCCGGGGACACTTGCCGGGCGCCATCCACCTGAGCAAAGGCATCATCGAACGTGATATCGAAACCCGATTCCCCGACCCCTCCACCCCCATCGTCCTCTACTGCGGCGGCGGATACCGCTCCGCGCTGGCCGCCGATAACCTGCGGAAAATGGGATATACCCAAGTCGTCTCGATGGACGGCGGATGGCGAGGCTGGCTGGAAGCGGGATATCCCACGGTCAAGGAAAGCAGCTAGCCGGCCGACTTCCAGTGAAAGGCGATGAGGTGAAATGGCCATGAGGTATTTTGCCGTATTACTCCCTATGCGCGACACTCAAAAGAGCCAAGAACTAAGGCCGCAGCACCTTGATTACCTTGCCCGCCAAGTGCGGGAAGGGAAGGTTTGGGCGCGCGGCCGCTTCACTGACGGGTCGGGCGGCCTGGTGATTTACAGGTCTGAATCGGCTGACGAGATCCGGCGCATCGCCGAAAACGACCCTTACGTCGCGTCGGGAGCGCGAGGCCTTGAAATACACGAATGGGAGCTGATCACCGACGATGCCGCCCCTGCCTAATCGCCCCTCTCGGCTCGTGTTCTCCTTGGGCTGTCTCAACTGGGCTTCGCATCTCCCTGGGCCTAGTGCTCCGAGACCGTCCGCGGCTGATTGCGATAGAATCACCGTCTTGCGCGAGGATGCCGCATGACCGATTGGGCCGAACCCCTCAAGATACGGCCGGCACGCGTCGACGACGCCAAAGAAATCGCCCGTATCTACAACCAAGGCGTACAGGACCGCGCCGCGACGTTCGAGAACGCCTACGTCACGCCGGAGGAGCGCTACCTCTGGTTGGTGGCGCGTCCGGACGAATACCCGGTGCTAGTCGCGGAGGTGAAGCACACATTGCTGGGCTGGGCCTCCCTGACGCCCTACAGCCCCCGGGCATGTTACAAGGGCATCGCCGAGCTTTCCATCTATATCGACCGCAGCCTGCGGGGCCACGGTGTGGGCCAGGAGTTGATGCGCGCCATGCAAGAAGCGGCACGGGAGAAGGGATATTACAAGCTGGTCGGACGCATCCTCGCGGATAACCAACCAGGCCGCAAGCTGTGTGAGGTCACCGGCTGGCGTGAGGTTGGCCTACATATCAAGCACGGCAAACTCGCCAACCAATGGCACGACCTCGTGCTGGTCGAGTTTCTGATTCCGGAAAACCTCAAATAGCCCTTTCCAAAAGCCGGCTGCGGCCCGGAGAGGTAAATTCAGTTATAAAGGCTGAGGAGAGTGCGAGTTGATTTTTCGCTAGCAAGCGAAGACCAAATCCTTTGAAAGGAGCTTACACCCTAGGGCGAAAATGACATCGATCGCCGAGCGGTTCCGGCACTTTGCAGCTGATCTGAAGGAGACTCTTTGAAGGGACTTGTAAGGGAACTCGCGGATGCCGGGAGTGCCGTCGTCAGTCGGCGATGCCTGCCGCAAGGCATTACATCAAACAGGTCCGCGTTGCGCAACAGTACTAGAATACCCGGGCCGTGGAACGCCTCGACCGCAATCGCTTCGCGTTGACTATACCTTGTAACCAACTAAAAGGCCCTTCGCGCCGGGCGATTGGATTGGAACGCGCTGAATGTCCCGGAAGCCGCATTGCTCAAGCCATTCCGTATGTTCCGCCCAGGTATAGTTGCGCCCTTCAGTTTCAATCAGCATGTTTAACGACATCAGGGCGGCAGGCGGCGGGCCGGTCTCGTCGTCGTCCATCATCAACTCGCTGACGATCACAGCGCCGCCTGAGGGCAACGCCTCGTAACACTTGCGCAGAATCGCGAGAGCTTTTTCCGGCGTCCAATCGTGCAAAATCATGGAGAGCAGAATCACGTCCGAGCCTTTAGGCAGAGCCTCGGTGAAGAAATCACCCCCCAGCGTGAGGATACGCTCCACGAGGCCGGCCTCGGTGATTTTCTCTCGCGCAATCTCCAGAGCCGGCGCAATCTCGTAGACCACGGCCTAAGGTGCGGCCAGCGCTTGGCTGCCTCGGATGGAGTAAGCCCCCGAACCTTCGCCCACATCGAGCAGTTGGCGATATTTCGAGAAATCAAACGACTCCGCGACGACTCGGCCGGCCACCGCGCTGAGGCTGTGCATGGCTTCTGTAAAGCTGCGCTGTTCTTCAGGATGGGCGGCCATGGCCTCGAAAAGGCCGGGCTTGTCGACCCAGGTCTGCGCGCGGTTGGTTTTGAGCGCCTCCGTCAGACGGTTCCAGGGAAGATAGAGCCGCCGGTCAAGCATGGTCACGAAGCCGCCGAAATATACGGTTTGCCGCACACCAGGAGTTCTTCCGCCAAAGGAGAATTGAAAAATCGCCCCTCGCGCCGGACGAGCAGGCCCAACGCGGCGCACCCGCTCAGCAGCATCTTGGCCGGCCGCAAATGGAGTCCCAGCAGTTTGGTCAACTCCTCAGTCGTCGTACCTTGGCCCGAGATGTGCGTGAACAGATCCAACTCCACCGCTGAAGCCAGCGTCTTCGCCGCCCAGAAGCCCGTGGTGATCTGCATGAGCGGGATCGGCGTGAGTTGCGGCTTGGAACTTTGACCTGCTGTTTCCATCGGGACCCTCCTTGCTTGCAAGAGGCGGGCGGCGCGAGTGGCCTCCCTTCCGGAAGTCCACGACCGGCCACCCGGTGGTGGCTGCTGCCGCACGGCTTGGCCGGCGTGCACGCTGTTGCTGAGCCCTGGCAGACCGATAAACCTAAGAAGCAGATCCTTCGGCCGCAGGCAGCGTCTGCGCAGCACTTCGACCGCTGCGCTTCCCATTCCCATGCCAATCCTCCTTCGCCTCGCCCGTCTGCTTGCCGTCTGGGCTTCATTTTCATAAGGCCAGCGCCACTCCGTGAAGCCAAGCCTTGCTCCCGCTCTGTTCGCCATGGGTTTCGAGACCGACTGCTTTCCCGCGCCTTGCCGCTCACGGTTTGACGCCCGTCACGATGCTCCAGTAACCGAAGGTGGGCGTGACCTTGATGTCGCGGAACCCGGCTTCGGCCAGCATTTCTGCGAGTTCGCGCCCGGAGTACTGCTGGCCGGTTACCCACAGAAGCATCGTGATGTTGAACGCGGCGACAGGGAACGGCCCCGTCTTGTCGTCATGGAACAGCATTTCGTGTAAGATAATGCGTCCGCCCGAGGGCAGGCTGTCAAAACTCTTGCGGGTCAGGAAGCGGCACTTCTCGGGCGGCCAGTCGTGATAAATGGCGGAGTAAAAGTGCGTGTCAGCAGGCGGGAAGAGCCCCTCTGCCCACATGTCGCCGACGGCAGTCTTGATGCGGCCAGCCAAGCCGTATTGTGGAATAAATTCCTCCGCCACCTCGCAGACAGGCGCGAGATCAAAAATGATAGCTTACAAATTTGGCCATCGAAGCGCCGCGCCGATGGAATGGCAGCCGGAGCCGCCGCCGATGTCCAGCATCGGGCGGTGGCGCAAAAGGTCAACCTTGTCCGGCCAAAGGAACGCGGGGCCCATGCTGTGCCCGTGCATGGCCAACGTAAACGCCCGCGCAAACTGCGCCTGCTCTTCGTGGGTTTTGAAGATGTCGCCACCCCCGTAAGCTTGCGGATGCGTTGATCAATACCGCCTTTATCAGAGAATCCACCGACCACACGGGAAAATTGTTCGTCACCAAATCAAGGTACCCGCAGAAAGAGGCGGGGCTGGACTCCAAAAGATAATCGTCTGCAACCGGCGTCGTGGCATAGCGGCCATCCACAAGTTGGATGAAGCTGAGCGACGCGCACACCGCCAGGAGCGCTTCCGCGGGGCGGCGCTCGATTTTGAGCGCATCACACAGCTCACTTATGGTCAGGGGTTTCTCGGCAAGCAGCGGAAAGAGCTTGAGGTTGTGGGCGACCAAGACTGCGGGATAACCGAAAATCCCAAACAAAACGTCCCAAATCGGGCGGTCGTCTTGCCTCGGTTTGCGGATTTGTAAAGCCGGCGGTGCGTCCATTGGTTTCCTCCTTGCAGGGCGACCCCGCGGCAAGGCACTCCTTATTTTTCCGACGGGCTTCCAAGACCCTGCCTTCCGTGCTCGCATAACCCGTTGCGGCAGATGTTGTCAATACGTATTCCTGCGTATCGCAGCCACGAAGCGAAGGGAGCCGTGGCTTATCTGAATCATCGCGACCTTGTTACCCTGCTCGCGATTGCTCAGTAGATCTAAAGAAAGCAAACATGAGCCCTTCACCCATACTTCGTGCTAGTTTTACCTCGTGGTTGGGTCAAGCACGTCATGCTGCGGGCAGCAGGCTTAGTGGGCGGCGGGGATGTCCTAACTCCAATAACCGGTTCCTATCTAGAGAGTTAGATTAGATTGAAGATAGTGAGAGTGCTTTACCACCAAATGGTTTCCCAGTTCGCCCCAAGGTCCCGCTCCGATGGACGCATTTGCAGTGACATGCCAATTCGATGATTATGAAGTGCCCACAATTCCGCCGCTGAAGGATTAACGGGCCGGCCCGCCAAGTCTCTATACCATCAGTCGGCGCACTTCGAGTTTGCTTTTTGAACGCGACCTTCACTCTCGCCGCGGCCCATTCATCGCTGCCCATGACAGGCTGGCGCACTGCGTAGCGGTCTCAGCCTTTTCTCCCATAACCTTCGGCTGCCCGGCACGTACAACCAAATTGGCGAATCCCACACCTCGAACCAGACAACTATCTCCATGGCGGGGCATGTCTCACGTCCGATACTCGAACATGATGGCCACCTCCGGTTGGAGTCCAAACGGCGGCCCTGGGCGCGATCACTTCAGCACCGCAGGGGCGATCGTAAGGGGGATGCGCTGCAAATGCTAACCAAGTCGACTAGCACCAGAGAATGGGGTGATCCTTAAGCTGTCGACCAGTTGGCGGGGACGACGGGACTCGAACCCGCGACCTCATGCGTGACAGGCATGCGTTCTAACCAGCTGAACTACGTCCCCGCTCGCGAACGACACAGCGCTGGTGGGAGCGGCCGGGCCGGGTTGCGCGCCCAAGGGTACGTACCCCGTACCATGGGCTGCCGTTCACTTGCGTCAGCAGGGTCCCTGGTGGGCGGTATCCGGCTCGAACGGATGACCTTCTGCTTGTAAGGCAGACGCTCTGACCAGCTGAGCTAACCGCCCGAGCGCGAAACAAGAATGCGCCCCTTCCTCGCTCTGCAGCCAATGCGCAGTGCCGGGCAGTCGCCTTGACACCCTGACAAGGGCGAATATACACTGGCACATTCCGAGGGTCAACCGCGGTTCCCCGATCAGAGTCGCATGCAGTTTCCGCGTGAATATGTGGCCTACATGGCCAAGGAGGTTCTCAAACGGCTCACCACCGCCGGTCTCATTCAATTCGACCAATCCGACTACGTCACCGAGGTAATTACGCAAGTGATGCTCGATGAGCTGAGCATTGAGGACCGAATCAACGAAGAGGTCCGAAAGATACTCGACCAGCACGGGGAAGAGATGAAGCAGATGGGGGCATCCTACGAGGAGATGTTTAAGAAGGTGAAAAGGCAGCTGGTGCGGGAGAGGAAGGTGGTCTTATGAGAGCGTTTGTCCCAGAGGATCGGGACGAGCGAAAAGGGAAACTAAGCCATGAAAAGATCATCCAGCTTTCGCACCGATTGACAACGGCCATTAAGGAACTAGACGAAGTCGAGATCTTTGATGAGCCTAATGCCATCCGCCAGCAGATCGTGAAGATCCTTAACGATCTGGTGCGCGAAGAGGCGGAAATCGAGCAGAGAGTGCGCCAGCACATCACCTCACAGAAGCGAGTCATTGTTGAGGGCAGCGCAGAGTGGGACATTCTTTATCGTAAGTACTATGCGGAAGAACTTCGCAAGTTGGGAATCACACCGCCTCCCCCGCGTAGCTGAACCCTGACCGACTTACCTCTTTCTTCCATCCAGCCCTTCGAGCTTGGCTGCGGCCGGTGGGGCGACGGGGTGAGCGCCATCCGGGAGGGAGGCCATAGGTGGCGAAGCATTCGCAGCGCGAGGATCCGTGCCTCCACGCACGGGCGCGATGAAGCGGTAGCCCCGCCGCGCCAGCGTTTCGACGTAACGGGGCTGCGTGGCCGAGTCACCCAAGGCCATCCTCAATCGTTTCACCGCCGCGTTGATGCTGTTCTCGAATTCTACAATGGTATCGTCGGGCCACAGGCGCTGCTGGATCTCTTCGCGCATCACCACCTCACCTGCCCGCTCCAGCAATATCGCCAGGATTTGAAAGGATTGTTGGGGCAGCCTAACGCGGACGCCTTTGCGCCGTAGCTCGCCCGCTCGCAGGTCCACCTCGAAATCATCGAACCAAAGCCGTTCTACCACTGCTGCACCGGCGGGCCGCTCCATGACTAGCGCCAGGCTAGCTGCGATCGCCATTAGCAGGTCCTGGTCTTCACGGCTGTAAGGCTCCTCTGAACGCTTCTTCCCCAAAGCTAACAATACTTGTCTGCGTGCGGGCGTCATCACGACGGGTACCAGCAGCTCAAGGCGGCTCTGCCGAAGGTAGTCCAGTTCGCCAGGGGGCAATTGCTCCTCAAGCCAGCCCACCTCCTCCTGTGTCACGTTCAGTGGTCTTCCCATTAGCCGGACCACAGAAACCAGCTTGCTGTCTGCGGGCAGAGGAGGGAGCTGTTGACCGCTAGGTATGGCGGAGACGCATCGATAAGACCTTTCCCCGGGGTCCTGAATTAAGAGCATGACGGTTTCGGGATGGAGGGCCGCTTCAATCTGTGTAACGACGAATGGCGCCGCGCGCTCCCATTCCCCGGCAGCCCTCAGTCCCTCCGCCACCTGACGCAGCAAGCGGTGAGCATCGTAGCGCTCCCGGAAGAAGCGGCGGTCGAGCGAGTCCATCCAATTGCGCCGGCGCCAGTGGGCCAGGATGGCGACTCCGGCACCGGCAGCATACAGCCAGCCCCGAGAGTAGAGGATAGTCGCCAGCGGCGCATGCGGGTGCGCAAGTGAGTCACCCAGCAGAATCACGGCCAAGGCCGGTATAGGCGATAGCAACAAGCCACGAGCCGCCGCGTACTGGAGTCCCTGACGAATGATGATGCGAACGTCGAACAGTCGATGTCGAAGCACGCTATAAGCGAAACAAACGGGAAAGAAAAGATACAAGCCGGTAATCAAAGCGGGAATCGGCTCCACATAGTAGAGCCGCGCGATGCGTTCCGGTGCCGATACCCAGGCCAGTCCAACCGTCACTGCCCCCAGGCCGATCAGGGCTCCCACCACCAGCACGCGTACGCGGCGCCGTTCGTTCGGGTCTTCCAACCGACTGTAGTTCTTGAACAGGAGCAGCAGGCCCCCTGCGAGGTAAGCGACATCGTAAAGATTGTTCGTGTAAGGGTAGATTCCTGGTGTCCACGAGGGAATTACCGTCATCCTCTCGGGATGATAGATGACGCGAGCTGCGTGGTAGAGCCACGGAAGAAAGAGGGCCAGGGGAGCCCAAATGAGCACCCAAATCCAGCGTGCCTGAAAGAGCTTCCGCGGGAAAATGGCGAAGAAGGTTAGAGTTAGCTGAGCCCTGGCTAGGTCGGTGACCACCGGGATCCAGAGCAATGCGGATAGCCAAACCGGCAAATGACGCCACACTACTGCCACGCCCGGAGGCCATTGCAACCCAGCGATCGCGGCGCCGGCCAAGAAAAGGGCCCCCACACGGCTGACGGGATCGTCAGGGCGCTTGAAAGCGATCACGAAGCCGAGGACGAGCGTGACCAGCAGGCCGATGAGCAATGCGATTTGGGCCTTGCCAAAAACCGAGCTGTACGAAGTCCACGACATTTGTTGATAATGGAGCGGGACATTGAACCACCCCCAGCGCTCAACCTCGAGTTCCTGTGTCTCACCCACGCGTAGGTTAACGAAAACGGTCCACCAGTCCCAATCGTTGCGCACGGGACGCCCGTTGATAGCGCGCCAGCGGTCGCCCGCCCGCAGGCCAGCGCGCGACGCCGGAGTATCTGCAAGTACGCGCGTAACGACCCACTCGCCGCGGCTGCGATCCAGCTGATCCGAAGTCCCCATGTGTTCGGGTCCGCGAAACTGCACGTAAGTAAATAAAGTGAAGTAAAGGCCGAAAGAAGCGCCCATGACGTACACCCACCACGGTGCTCGTCTCCGCAGCATAGGCTTTAGCCTCGGGAGGTAACCTAAACCTTAACTTCGCGCGGTACCCAAGGGAGGTCGTCGGCTACCTGGGTGAAGGCAGTTTAGCACTCGGCTTGCCAAAGTCAAGCCACGTTCCCCCCGCCCAATGGGACAGCAAGGCCTTCGAGGGCAAGTTGGAACGACGCTGGGCACTAAACGGTGGCTAGTTCCCTGTGGCGCTGGCAGCCGGATGCCGCGCTAAGGCGGGGAGCCTGCGACGGCAGCATTGCTCGCTACATGAAGTAGTCGAAGTCACGCTCCGTGCGCACGCGCCTCCGGATGCGGAAGATGTGGGCTGGCGTGGTTTGGGGATGTAATTCGACGTAGTTTCTGGGGCCGTGCCATAGGTAACGGGCATCTGCCAGCAGATCGTGGACCTGGTAGGGTTGGTGGGGATCGATCGCCAAGCTCTCGAGCGGAAGCTCGACCATGCCGCATTGCATGTGGTGCGGATCAAGGTTGACGACCACCAAAATCACATTGGTCAAATCCTCGGTACTCTTCGTATAGGCGATGAGCTGCTCATTCTCCACGGTGTGAAAGCGCAGCGTGTGGTTAGTCTGGAGCGCCGGATTCTCGCGGCGGATGCGGTTAACGCGCCCTACCAGGTCCTTCAGGCTGTCAGGCCGGGTGATGTCCCAGTGCTTGATCTCGTATTTTTCCGCGTCCAGGTATTCTTCCCTCCCCGGGGCCAGCGGCCGGTTCTCGCACAGCTCGAAGGCCGGTCCGTAGATGCCGTAGCCGGCCGAGAGTGTTGCCGCCAGCACCAGGCGCACAATGAAGGCCGGCCGCCCGCCATACTGCAGGTATTCGGTGAGGATATCTGGCGTGTTGGGCCAGAAATGCGGGCGGTAGTACTCCTTGAGTTCGGTTTGGGTTAGCTCGGTGAGGTATTGCGTCAGTTCCCACTTGGTGTTGCGCCAGGCAAAGTAGGTATAAGACTGCGTGAATCCCAGCTTGGCCAGGCGCTCCATCACCCGGGGCCGGGTGAACGCTTCAGCGAGAAAGAGCACGTCCGGATAGTCGCGCCGGATCTCCGCCAGGAGCCATTCCCAGAAGGCAAAAGGCTTGGTGTGGGGATTGTCCACGCGAAAGAGGCGCACCCCTTGCTTGATCCAAAAGACCACGATGCTCTTCAACTCTTCCCACAGCTTGCGCCACTGCACGCATTCGAAATCGAAGGGATAAATGTCTTCGTACTTTTTGGGTGGATTCTCGGCATACTGGATGCTGCCATCGGGCCGGTGGCGGAACCATTCAGGGTGCTGCTTGACGTAAGGATGGTCGGGGGCGCACTGGAACGCGAGGTCCAGCGCGATCTCGAGACCGAACTCCCGTGCCTTAGCCACCAGGTGCTTGAAGTCTTCGAGTGAGCCCAACTGCGGATGAACGGACTTGTGCCCTCCTTCCTCCGAGCCGATCGCCCAAGGGCTCCCCACGTCCTCCGGCCCCGCCTCGACGGCATTGTTCTTTCCTTTGCGGTGAACCCGGCCGATGGGATGAATGGGAGGAAGGTACAGGACGTCGAAACCCATCTCCGCCACATACGGCAGGCGGAGCTCGCAGTCCTGGAAGGTACCGTGCCGGCCGGGCTCGGGAGAGCAGGAACGCGGGAACATTTCATACCAAGCGCTAAAGAGCGCTTGCCGTCGATCCACCACCACCGGAAGCAGCTTTTCATAAGTCGCCGCCGAGCGCCGCTCCGCATGGCGGTCCATGAGCACCGCCAACTCCTCGCTGAACACTTCCTCCACCAGGGCGGGGTCGTTCGCCGAGGCTGATCCACCGTTTTGTTCGGCTCGCCTAGCGGTGCGCCGGAGCTCTTCGGCCAAGGCCCGCAGGCGTAAGCCGTCCAGGGCGCGGCCGTTGCCGCCGTGCGGTTCGGCCCGCTTCGCTGCCTGCTCAACCAGCTCAGCCCCTATAAGCAGGTCCACTGATACGTCCTGACCTGCCTCGACCTTCTTGCCCAAAGCCAGCCGCCAGGTGCGGAAATAGTCGACCCAACCTTGAAGGGTGTATTCGTAGCGGCCCATCTGGGGCACCTCGAAGCTGCCCATCCAGCGGTCGTTGCCCAGCTCGCACATCGGCGACTCATTCCACGCGGCTTCACCCACTCGCCGGTGGAGTACCACGGCGGAGACCAAGTCGTGCCCGTCAGCAAAGATATCCGCCGTGACGGTGACTTTGTCGCCCTCGACGCGCTTGATGGGATAGCGGCCTCCCTCGATTTGGGGGTGCACGTTTTCGATGACTACCCGGGGGGGTGGAGGAAGCTGCTGGCTGGCCCTGGCGCTGCGATGCTTCACGGCTCGGCCTCCGCCCTTGGATTTGGCCTTCCCTTGGGATTATATCTGCGGAAGAAATTGTTCTTAGCACGGGAAGATGTCCGGTTTTTATAGCCCATGATCTGTTCGGTTTTGGTTTTTCTTTGCCGCTAGCCGAAGGAGCCCGTAGGGCGACTGAGGTTAGCGGCAACGCGGCCCTTCCGAGCCGCCCGCCTGGGGTGGCGCCTTTTCGGTCGCACCGAGTGCAGAGCCGTC
>CADDZE010000043.1 GCA_902812465.1 Acidobacteriota bacterium
GCGGGGGCCGAGGCTTGAACCGGCGCGGCGGCAGACGACGGAGCCGTGGCCGCTTGGCTCGAGGCCTCGCCGCTGGCTCGGCGCGTGGGGCGTGGTTTCTTGCGTTGCGCCTCTGGCTGGGCGGGCGGTGCGGCCGCGGTGGTCGCCGCCGGAGCTGGCTGGGCCGCCTCAGGCGCTGGTGGCGGAGGCACTACGTTAAGCTGGTCGATGACCTGTTTCACGCCGTTGGCCTGGGAGGCCAGCCGCTCCACCGCCGCCTTCTCGAGGTCGCTCTGCACCGTCCCGGTCAGCGTCACTACGCCCTTCTGCGAATCCACGTGAATGTCGCGAGTCTTGAGTGTAGGGTCCTGAAACAGCCGCGCCTGAACGTCCGTCGCAATGCTCTTGTCGTCCGGCGCCTGCTGCCGGTTGATCAGGTTGCACGCGCCGAGCAGCAGCGTGCAGGCAACGATTCCCACTACGCGCGAATGCCGATTCATGATGTCTCCTTCCAAGCGGATCGGCCCACCATCATCTCGATGTTGGATTCCCCACAGAGAGGGTAGGATGCCACCCCCGCCAGGCGCGCTCCGCACCTCGTATCATAACCCGAAAAAAGAACGGCTGTTGACGCACTCTCAGGCCGGAGCCCGGCTGGCTAGCCGAGATAAGGGCGCGCAGGGCCCTTCCTGGGCCTTCCAGCGCGTTCGTCAATAGCGCACAGATGCGTTCTGCGCCCCGCCCGACCTCGACTTTTCAACGACTTTTCCGGTTCATTTGGGCAAACAATAGGGAGGACAGCACACCGCCGCGAACCAAGCCTGCCACCCTTGATCCGACGTCGACAATGTCGACACCCTATACAGGAGCACGATGTGTGTGAATCATGGCTTCGAAGGCGGGAGAGCTGGGATGTGCGGCTGCGAGAAGCGAGCTAGTGAAGGACCGCGCACCCTAAGGCGTCCCTTCCCCGCCTCACAGCCTATGGAGAAACGCCGTCAGGGTTCAATAGCTATTCAGCGGTGCGGAAGGTGTTCAGGGCACCTTGCCGATAGCCTTCGAGGTCAAGGGTGACAAAGTGAAAGCCCAGAGACTTGAAAATGGCGACGAACCGCTGAGCCATCTCTGGCGAGAGGGCGCGGGGCAGTTCGTCCGGTGCGATTTCGAGGCGTACCAGCATGCCGTGGTGGCGTACGCGGAACTGGCGGAAACCGAAGGCGCGGAGCGCTTCCTCGCCCTTTTCTATCACCCGCAGGCGCTCCGGTGTCACCTCAATGCCGTAGGCGATGCGGGAAGCCAGGCAGGCGGAGGCAGGCCTATCCCACACAGCGATGCCGGCGCGCCGTGCCAGTTCGCGTATTTCCGCCTTGGTCAGGCCGGCGTCGAGCAGCGGGGTCAGGACGCGATGCTCGCGCGCCGCGCGCTGGCCGGGGCGCCAGTCCCCTTGGTCATCGAGGTTGACTCCATAGGCCACTGCAGCGAAGCCCCGGCTCGCGGCTAGCCGATCCAGTTGGTCGAACAGTTCGTCCTTGCAGAAGTAGCAGCGGTCCGGGCGGTTAGCGCGATAGGCGGGATTATCCAGCTCGCGGGTTTCGATGAACTCGTGCGGCAAGCCGAGCTGGCGAACGCACGCTTCCGCCTGCTGCCGGTCACGCGCGGAATAGCTGGGGCTGAGCGCGGTCACCGCTAACATGCGCTCGCCCAGCGCCCGGTGCGCGGCATAGGCCAGGTAGGCCGAATCCACCCCGCCCGAGTACGCGACGAGCAGGGAGGGGAGGCCCCTTAAGGCAGTGCTGAGGTGCTGCGCTTTGGCCTCGAGAGTTTCCAGGGTGCCTGCTGCCATGTCTCCCATTCTCCGCCCACACCATTGACCGCCGCAAGTGCGGCTGTTTATTCTGAGCCGGCGATGGGCCTCGGCGAAGGTCGATGCAACGTTCTGGCCTTGAGCATCCTGCTGGGAGCTTGGCTGGCGCCACCCGCGCTGGCTTCCGTCAGGATCACGCCTGACCCTCGAATCCTGCCCCTGGCGCGGCAAGTACTGCAGACGCTGCGGTCGACTCCTTTAGGGCAGACGGCGCCTGCGCTCCTTAACCAGGTCGTTATCGTCAACGGCGCACCGAATGCGATCCTGCTGGCCAACGGCGTGCTGGAAGTTACTGCTAGCCTGGCGCTGGTCCTGCGCCTCGACCGGGGCGTGTGGGCGGCGGCGCTGGCCCATGAGCTGGGACACGCCATCGAAGGCCGGCCGGAAGCGTGGCGAGCCTTCCGCGAAGCGCTACGCCAAGAGTACGCCCAAGCCCGCGGATCGTCGGCCCACCCCTCGCCGCTTGACGCCCTGCTCGACCGCCTGGACCACGGCTGGTCAGGGTCGCGGCAGAGCCAGGACCGCGAGTTGGTGGCAGACGTCATCGGCTTACTGCTGATGGCGGAGGCCGGATACCAGCCGGAATTCTCCGCCATTCTTGATCAGCGGATGCGCGCCTGTTGCGGCGATTCGCCGCGGCTGATTGCTCTCCTGGCCGCTCATCCGCGCTGGTCGACGCGCGAGGGGCGGACGCGAGCGTTCTTCGACGTGGCGGAGACCCTCTTTCGCTGGCGATATCCGGACGCTGCCCGTTCGCCGGGGG
Source organism: Acidobacteriota bacterium (assembly GCA_902812465.1). Lineage (GTDB taxonomy): Bacteria > Acidobacteriota > Terriglobia > UBA7540 > UBA7540 > CADDZE01. The sequence goes on from CADDZE010000043.1 coordinate 2,607, forward strand.
GAATGCCGCCGCCCGAAGGCCGGATCACCGCCCTGCGAGCAGCGCCGGACGAACGTGATTTGGTGCTCGAGGTCTCCTACGAAATTCAGAACCCCGCCCATCAGCCCCTGCGCCTGGCGGCTGTGCTTCTGGATCGAAACGGTCGACACGTCGCCACCGATCTCGCCCCGTATCGCTCGGTCGATGGATCGCTGGTCGTGTACGCCGATCTACCGGCTCCCCCGCCTCACGCCCGCCGCTCGGCATCGGCCGCGCTGCGCATTCCATGGCAAGCTGTTTCCTCAGGGGAGCCGCGGCTTCGGGCGGTCGTCTTCCTGCTGGCGGGTGAGGACAGCCTCGACCGGTGGACTGTCCGCGTACACCCGCCCCGGTGATCGCTCCGCAGCGTTACTGGATAAGCGTACCCTGGGCGGGCGTGGTGCCCCCGTTGCCCTCCTCGACCAGGCAAGCGGCAGCCACCAGATCGCCTTCCTCGAGCGTGATCAGCCGCACACCCTGCGCCGAGCGGCCGCACTCGCGAATCTCGCTCGAATCCAACCGCGTGATCTTGCCCTGCTGCGTGATCAGCATCACTTCGGAGTCCTCCGTGACGCTAAGCACGCTCACCACCTTGCCATTGCGCTCCGTGGTTTTCACATTGATCACGCCCTTGCCGGCGCGGGACTGCAGACGGTACTCGGTGATGGGCGTGCGCTTGCCGTACCCTTTCTCCGTCACGGTGAGAATCAGTTCCTTCTCGCCGACAATCTGCATGCCCACAATGGAGTCGCCCTGATCGAGGTCCATGGCGCGGACACCAAACGCCTGCCGGCCCATATCGCGCACGTCGCTTTCCGGGAAGCGGATGGCCATGCCCTCGCGGGTCGCCAGGAAGATGGTGTCGCGGCCCGAGGTCAGCTTGGCGGCAATCAACTCGTCGCCCTCCTCGATCTTCATAGCAATGATGCCGCGCGAGTTAGGATTGGCGAACTCGGCCAAGCGCGTCTTCTTGATGAGGCCGTGTTTCGTGACCAACGTCACGTAACCCTCGGCGGCATAGGTCTCGCCGTTCATCGTCACGTCCTTAGGCTCGTCGGGCAATTCTTTTACGGCCACGACCGCCGCCACCTTCTCATCTTTCGCCAAGTTCACCAAGTTCAAGATGTGCTTGCCTTTGCCAGCCGCACCCACATCGGGAATTTCGTACACCTTCAGCCAATAGAGCTTGCCCGTATTGGTGAAGACGAGGATGTAGCTATGGGTGGAAGCAATGAAGAGGTGCTCGACGAAATCTTCCTCGCGCGTCTTCATGCCCATGCGCCCCTTGCCGCCGCGTCCCTGCTGGCGATAAGTGGAAAGCGGCGTGCGCTTGAGGTAGCCCGAGTGTGAGACGGTGATGACCACATCCTCGACGGCAATCAGATCCTCCAGCTTGATTTCCGCCTGCTCCTCGATGATTTCGGTGCGGCGCGCATCGCCGAACTCCTTCTGAACCGCCCGCAACTCTTCCACGATCACCTTGCGCAGCGCCTTCTCGCTGGCCAGAATTTCCTGGTACTCGGCGATCTTTTTCTGGAGCGCCTCGTACTCCTCTTGAATCTTGGTCCGTTCCAGGGCCGTAAGGCGTTGCAGTTGCAGCTCCAGGATGGCTTGCGCCTGGCGGTCGGTGAAGCCGAAGCGTGTCATCAGGCCTTCACGCGCTTCCTTGGGCGACGGCGAGCTGCGGATCAGCTTGATGACGGCGTCGAGGTTTTGCAGCGCCTGGAGGAAGCCCTGCAGAAGGTGGGCGCGCTCTTCGGCCTTGCGCAGGTCGTAGGCCGTGCGTCGGCGGACCACGTTGACGCGGTGCTCGATAAAGAGCTGCAGGGCCTCGATCAGCGACAGGGTGCGGGGCTGGCCGTTGACGATGGCCAGCATAATCATGCCAAAGTTTTCCTGCAGCTGGGTGTGTTTGTACAGGTTGTTCAGGATGACCTCGGGCTGCTCGCCCCGCTTGAGCTCGATCACCACCCGATAGCCCTCGCGGTCGGATTCATCGCGCACATCGGCGATGCCCTCGATCTTCTTCTCCTGCACCAGCTCGGCAATGCGCTTGATGAGGTGGGCCTTGTTCACCTGATAGGGAATTTCCGTGATGACGATTTGCTGCTTCTCCTTGGTCGGCCGCTCGATGGCCGCCTTGGCCCGCATGGTGAACTGGCCGCGGCCGGTGGCGTAGGCCGCCTTGATGCCGCTGCGCCCGTAGATGTATCCGCCCGTGGGGAAGTCGGGGCCGGGAACCAGGGCCAGCACTTCCTCCAAGGTAGCGCCGGGCTTGTTGACCAGCAAAATGCAGGCCTCGATGATTTCTGTAAGGTTATGAGGCGGAATTTTGGTGGCCATGCCAACGGCGATGCCTTCGGAGCCATTGATGAGCAGGTTCGGCACCTGGGCGGGAAGCACCACGGGCTCCTGGAGACTTTCATCGAAGTTGGGAACGAAATCGACAGTCTCCTTCTCAATGTCGGCCAGCATGGCTTCGGCGATGCGCGACAGGCGCGCCTCCGTGTAGCGCATGGCCGCTGGCGGGTCGTCATCAATGGAGCCGAAATTCCCCTGACCATCGATCAAGGGGTACCGCATATTGAAATCTTGGGCCAGGCGCACTAGCGCATCGTAGACCGGTGCGTCGCCATGGGGGTGATACTTGCCCAGCACCTCGCCGACGATCTTGGCGCACTTGCGGTAAGGCTTGGTGGACGTGAGTCCCAGTTCGTACATACCGTAGAGAATGCGGCGATGGACGGGTTTCAGCCCGTCACGCACGTCGGGCAGCGCGCGCCCGATGATCACGCTCATGGCGTAATCGAGGTAGGAAGCGCGCATCTCGTCTTCGATGTTGACGGGTATGTACCGCGTTGGGGGAATTAGCTCCTGGTCACCCATACATCGTCAGCCTTTCTTCCTCTGGTTTGATTACAGATCCTCAGGCGCCACTCGGACACGAAACTACCCCATGCTTGCCGCTTCGCGTCGCCACGCTCTGCGGCCGCGCCAGCGAAGGGGTCGCGGCCCGGTGCACCCCTAGCCCTCAAACGACGGTGTCGCAAATCAGCAAGCGTGCCGGAACCTTCGAATGCAGCGCAGCCCGGCGACACTGAGCCGCCACCTGGGGTTATCCTAACCCTGGCCAGGTCGTGAACATGGTTGCTCAACGCGAACGTCCAGTGACGAAAGAAGCGCGAGGCAACAGCCTCGGCGTGGCAACGGTACCCAAAAGGGTACACTTCGAAGTATACACTCGGCCGGGCTAAGCGCCAACGGTCTGCAGGATGGATTCCGTTTCTCGAGGGCGGCTCTTCCCCGAAGCAGCAACTGCCCGGCGTTTTCCGGCCCAGCCCCTTGGTGAATTCCCTGATCCGGCATGCACGACGCACTGTTCTCCGGACGCATCCAATTAAGAGCTGATCAGGTAGAGGCCGAGGGCTAGCAGCTAGCCTTGGTTCCAGGAACCCGATATATTAGAGAGTAACAGCCAGCGGCCCATGCTTCCGCCGTTCGCACCGTCCCTGGGAGAGCACGGACGTTGAGGAGATATCACGCTCTGAAGGCGCTCTTCGCGCTGGTAATTTTAAGCAGCCTCGCCCGGTCGAGCGGCCCGACATTCGACCTGGACGGGCCACCCATCGAAATCAGGGTGAATCGCGGGGGCGAGTCGCTTCCCATCGGCGAGGTCCCCAACCTCCTCCCGGGCGACCGTGTCTGGTTGCATCCGGATCTTCCCCAAGGCCAGTCCGTGCACTACCTGCTGATTGCAGCCTTCCTGCGCGGGCCCACGAATCCGCCGCCGGAAAGCTGGTTCACCAAGGCGGAGACTTGGAGCAAAGATGTACGCGAAGAGGGGATTACGGTAACTGTGCCCGCGTGTGCGGAGCAGGCGCTGATCTTCCTGGCTCCCGCCACGGGGGGTGACTTTAGCACCCTGCGCAACGCCGTCCGCGGCCGGCCGGGAGCTTTCGTACGCGCCGTCCAGGAGCTGAACCAAGCCAGCCTCGACCGCCTGCGTCTGGAAAAGTATCTCTCCAGCATCGAGGAAGCCTCTGAGAACGATCCTGGCGCCCTGCACGAGCGTTCGACGATGCTGGCGCGCAGCCTCAACCTGAAGCTGAATCAGGCCTGCTTCGATAAGCCCTCGCCGCAGCAGTTGCCCTGCTTGCTGCAGCAGGACCCCGCCGACCTGGTGCTCAATGACGGTCACAGCCAATCGCTGGTGGCGGCGCTGACCACCGGTCCTTCTGCGGACCTGATTGGAGCGGTCACCTCCACCCCGGTGGCAGGCAACGGATATTACAGCATCTACCTGGGCGTGATCTTTGACTTGGCTCACCTCATGGACAACCTGCACACCGCCCAGTACCAGTACCTGGCTGCTCTCGGCCTTCCGGACAAGGACCGCCTGAACCTCAAGTTGAATACCCCTCCCTCGTTTCACAACCCTAAATCCGTGCTGGTCATTGCCCTGCCTGCCATCCAACGCGCCAAGCTACCTCCGCTTCGCGCCGTGGATCCCAACCGGGTCTACTGCCTGGAGCAGCGCCAGCTGGTCCTGCCGGCCCACGGGGCTCCTTTGGTCTTCGCCACCAACTTTGCCCATGACTTTCGGCTTCACCTTCAGGGAAAGACGGGCAAGAGCGTTGATCTCCCTGCCTTCCCGGACGCAGAACGAGGGGGATTCGTGATCGATACGGAGATGCTCAAGCCCGCGAACCTGGACATGGTGCTCGAAGGAACCTTACACGGCTATTGGGGATTTGATCCTTACACCGGACCCACCTTTCACCTCCGGAACGCACACCCGGTCAAGTGGACGATTCCGTCGCAAGAGCAGAAGGCGTTGGTGGTGGGCCGCGTGGACACCCTCCACCTGGAGTCCGAAGAGGCCTGCTGCACGGAGAAGGTCGCGCTGAAGGACAGTCAAGGAAAGGAGTTCAACGCCGTCTGGAAGTTGTTGAAACCCAACCAACTGGAGGTCCAATTTCCCCTTCAGGAGGCGGCGCCCGGGCCGGCCATCCTGCTCTTGAGGCAAGCCGGACTCGACACCCCGGATACGGTGCCCGTCGTTGCCTATGCGGAAGCGGCGCGGCTGGACCGTTTCGCGATCCACGCTGGCGACCACGAAGGCGTGCTGGAGGGCGCCCGGCTGGATGAGGTGGCCAGCCTCGACTTAGCGGGTCTTCATTTCACTCCCGGCGAGCTCAGGCATTCCGGCGACAACGACGAGCTAGCGATGTCCGCCGAAGAGTCGAGCGCTGGCGGTCTGCAGCCTGGGGCGAAGCTCATGGCGCACGTGCCCCTGCGCGACGGGCGCACTCTAGAATTGCCGGTCACCGTCCAGGCGCCACGCCCTAGGGTTACCCTGATCGCCAAGAGTGTCCAAGCGGACTCGGAAGCCGCTGCGATTCATCTCGGCAGCCCGGACGAGCTCCCCCTCGGCGCCCAGCTCACTTTCGTTTTTAGGAGTGATCTCCCGGAGGCATTTCCCAAGACGGAAAAGATCGAAGTGGCGAGCGCCGACGAGTCGGCCGTCCTAAGCATCGCCAAGGGCACCCTAACCCTCCAGGACTGGCAAACCGTCGTGGCGGTGCTGGATCCGCTCAAAAGCTTGGGACCCTCCGCCTTTGGTCCGCTGCGATTTCGGCCTGTGGCACCTGACGGAACGCCGGGAGACTGGCAACCCCTGGCGACTCTGGTGCGCGTCCCCACGCTGAAAGAAGTCCGCTGCCCCTCCGACCCCAGCGCGGCCTGCAAACTTAGCGGAACGAACCTCTTCCTCCTCGACTCGGTGGCTGCAGATCCCGACTTCGTTCACTTCGTCTCCGTGCCCAGAGGGTTTGTTGACACGGCGCTGGATATACCGCGTCCCAGCGGCAAGGTGCTGTACTTCAGGCTGCGAGACGATCCGTCGGCCGTGAACTCCGTGACCCTTCCGCTCCCCGCCGAGTTGAAGCAAGAAGCTGGATCGTCGAACTGAGACTGGCCTTCGGGCCGCTTCCGAGACCAGCACGGCAATTGGCCCAACGCCATCTGACGCAGCAGGTGCGGAGGAACGTAAAGAGGCCGCAGTCACCCACCGCGTGACCACGATGTAGCGCGTGGAAGGCTAAAGTGGATGGGCGTATCGCTCGGTGCCTTCCTGGGAGGCTTGGTGATGAAAGCCGACTCGGAAGGCCGCACTGGTCCTTCGGCCTACGATCCCAAGGCAGACCGGGCGCGCCGCCTCCGAGAATTTCCAGCTTCTCGACGGACGATTCGACGGCAACGTCCGGATCCAGATCAAGAATGGCCCCGTCGATTCTCAGATGGGCGCGTCTCTCGGCTTTCTTTTGGAGGCCGGGAACGTATGAACCAGGCCGATAGACCAGGCCGGCGCGCCACCTGGTGTTTGGTAGCTCTGTGGAAAGAAACGCTGGATATGCACGTCGCCGGAGCCAGGCCCCCGGTAAGGACCATCCTCACCGGACGCCCCTCCGTCATCCACAGAGGGCCGCTCCCACTTCGGAGGTACCGTACGGAACCGCGGCCTCTCAGCATCGAGCCCACCGCCGCGCTACAATCCTCCCAGGGACAGTGATGGCGAGGGCGCTGGAGACCTATGCTCGATGGGCGCAGGAGATGCGCAAGGGGCGATTCTTCCGCGCGGGCGAGCGGGTAGGCGTGGCCGCCTCAGGCGGGGCCGATTCGACGCTACTCCTCGAATTTATGACCCAGTTCGGGCACGAAGCGGGCCTGGCCGTTGCCGCCGTCCATTTCAATCATCACTTGCGTGGCGCCGAATCAGACCGCGACGAAGGCTTCGTAGCCGAACGCGCGCAAGCCTTGGGCATTCCCCTGTTCCGGGACGAGGCGGACGTGGCCGCCGTGGCCCATCGCCAGCACCGCAACTTGGAAGCCACCGCCCGGGAGCTGCGCTACCGCTTCTTCTTCTCGCTGATTCGGCACGGCACGCTGGATAAGGTGGCCACCGCACACACCGCTCACGACCAGGCGGAGACCGTCCTGTTGCGCCTTTTGCGAGGGGCCGGCGCGCGGGGCCTCAGCGGCATCTATCCCGTGCTGGATGGGGTGATCGTACGGCCCTTTCTCAACCTCACGCGGCGGGAAGTGGAAGACGCCTTGGCCCAGCGCGGGCTGGCATTTCGCACCGATGCTTCGAACCAGGATACGCGGCTGGTTCGCAACCGTGTGCGGACTCACCTGTTGCCGCTGCTCGAGCGGGAGTTCAACCCAAACATCGTCCGGGAGCTGAAAGACCTGGCCGACCGGGCTCGCCACGATGAAGCCTTCCTGGAAGAGGCGGCGCGTGAGCGTGCCTTGCCCTGGCGGGTCCGCGAGGGAAGGGAGGAAAGGATTCCGGCCCGGACACTCGCCGATTTCCCCCCGGCCCTGGCGCGGCGTGTGCTCAGGCAGATGACAGCCAGCGCTGGCGGCCGCCTTCCCAGGCTCACCCACGCGCACCTGCGGCAGCTCGAGCGCTTTGCCGCCGAAGCGCAGAGCGGACGGAGACTCCTGTTGCCGGGCGGCCTGGAAGCATGCCGTGAATTCGACTGGCTCGTCATCCGGCCGGCAGCCAGCGAGGCACAGCCTGGAAGGGAGGGTTATGCCTACCCCGTTCGCGTGCCAGGGACGGTGGTAGTGTCCGAGGCGAAGGCTCGCTTTGTCTTCGCGAGAATTCCGGCTCCCACCAGGGGTGAGAAGCTGTACAATAGCTGCAGGACCGTGTACCTGAACTCAGTTTTCGCTTCTCGGGATGATCTGCTGTTACGCAGCTGGCGGCCAGGGGATCGCTTTCATCCTGCCGGCAGCCAGCATCCGCACAAGCTGAAGGAATTGCTGCAGCGGCGCAAAATTCCGTTAGCGCAACGGGCGCAGTGGCCGCTGCTCGTCTCAGGAAACGAGATTGTTTGGGTGCGAGGTATTGCAGTGGCCGCCAGAGCTGTGCTGGAGCCTTCAGCCACGGAGGCATTGAGGATTGTCGAAGAGCCGCTTGACGGAGGCGCTTAGCAGCCACCGGAATCACTTGCTCTCATTCCGATGCGCGTCGGCCATCAATCCGCCAAACTGGATCGTGACCCTGCTTAGAATCGGTAGCTACGGTTGGCCCTAATTTGAACGCGGGGGCTTGGCTCAGAAGAACGGAAAGGCCGGCGCAAAAGGGACGAATGAAGAAATTGGTCTTACAAAACCGAAGCAAGTCTAAATTCGCTTCAGAAAAATGGGGCAGGGGGACTGAGTAAGCCATCGAAAACGAATGACACATTAGAATTGACGAGTCGCTTATTTGCGACTTGATTGTTTCTGGCCTACTTCAGTAGGTTTGAGTGAAGCGGCGTTGGCGCACTGTCGGCGGGGGACCGTTCGCTAACCTCGCATCCCGGATCTAGGAAAACTCGTGCAATGTACATGCAGGGTAGGACGAAGCAAGGCTGGCGCGTCCTCTACTCAAGGCGGCAGGTTGAGCAGCGAATCGCGCAAATGGGCCGACAGATCAACCGAGACTATCGCGGCAAGACCGTCCACATGGTCGGCCTCATGGATAATGGCTTCGTCTTCCTGGCCGACCTCGTGCGCTGCCTTAAAGTCCCCCTGGTCTGCCATTTCGTCAACGTTTCCATGCGGGACGGCACGAAGGTGCGAGAGATTCGGTTTACGCCGCACGTCGATTTAAAGGGTAAACACGTTATTTTGGTGGACGCGGTGCTCCGCACGGGCGTCACGCTCGACTATCTATGCAGCCAGATTCTGGCCCAGAAACCCCGCTCCCTGCGCGCCGCGGCGCTCGTTGATATCGCGGAGGAGCGCAAAGTGGACTTGCCGGTCAGCTACGTAGGATTCCGGCCAGCAGTTAAGGGCAAATACTTGGTGGGCTACGGTCTGGGGCGGGGCCAGCGGTACCGCAATCTGCGCTGCCTGGCGACGGTGGGGTCGGCGAGCACCCCACGCCGGCACAATGGACCACCCTGACGCTTGAGCGGAAGGGCTAGCCCATGCATCTAAGGAAGTAGGGGATCTATGCAAGTCGTAGCCGGGGTTGGAGCAACGAGGGAGGGAAGGAGGACGTGAGTCCAGCCATCAAGAACATCGTCTTCTGGGTGATCATGGTAGCGACCGCCCTAGTGCTCTACCTCGTTTTCAAAAGCAGCACTGCCGAGCGCCCCGAGGATTTCACCTTCACCACCTTCATGACGGAAGTTAGCCACGATGAGGTGAAGGATGTCACCATCGTCGGCAACGAAGTGACGGGACACCTGCGCAAGGACAACCGCGCCTTCCGCACCATGATCCCCAGCAACTACCCTGACGTTTACAAGAACCTGCAAGAGAAGAACGTCAACGTCACGATTAAAGATAATTCGGGAAACTCCTGGCTAGCGTGGCTGGGGAATGGTCTGCTTCCCATCATTATTTTGGTGGTGTTTTGGATCTTCTTTATGCGCCAGATGCAAAGCGGCGGCAACAAAGCGCTGTCGTTCGGGAAGAGCAGGGCCCGGCTACTTTCCAGCCAGCAGAAGAAGGTGACGTTCAAGGATGTAGCGGGTGTGGACGAGGCGAAGGAAGAGCTCCACGAAATCATTGATTTTTTGCGGGAACCGCAGAAGTTTCAGAAGCTGGGGGGCCGCATTCCGAAGGGTGTGCTGCTGGTGGGTCCACCCGGCACCGGCAAGACGCTGCTGGCCCGGGCCATTGCTGGCGAGGCCAACGTCCCCTTCTTCTCCATCTCTGGCTCAGACTTTGTCGAGATGTTTGTGGGCGTAGGTGCTTCGCGCGTCCGGGACCTCTTCGAGCAGGGCAAGAAGAATGCCCCGTGCATCATCTTCATCGATGAGATCGACGCCGTCGGCCGTCATCGCGGCGCCGGCCTGGGAGGCGGCCACGACGAGCGCGAGCAGACCTTAAACGCCCTGCTCGTCGAAATGGACGGCTTCGAATCAAACGAAGGGGTCATCCTGATTGCAGCCACTAACCGCCCGGACGTGCTCGATCCCGCGCTGCTGCGCCCCGGCCGCTTCGACCGCCGCGTAGTGGTGCCCCGGCCAGATGTGGGCGGACGCGAAGGCATCCTGCGCGTCCACACCAAGAAGATTCCGCTGGCCGATGACGTCGATATTTCCATCTTGGCGCGCGGCACGCCTGGCTTCTCCGGGGCGGATTTAGCCAACTTGGTGAACGAAGCGGCCTTGCTGGCGGCCCGCCAGAACCGCAAGCAGGTGTCGATGCGCGACTTCGAGGCGGCGAAGGACAAGGTCCTGATGGGAGCGGAGCGCAAGTCGATGATCCTCTCCGAGGAGGAGAAGCGTAATACCGCCTACCACGAAGCTGGCCACGCGCTGGTGGCCTGCATGATGCCTTACGCCGATCCCATCCACAAGGTGACGATCATTCCCCGCGGCATGGCCCTGGGCGTCACCATGCAGCTTCCCGTCGACGACAAGCACACCTACACCAAGGACTACCTCCAGTCGCAGATCGCCATCATGATGGGCGGGCGCGTTGCCGAGGAACTTTTCCTCAACCACATCACCACCGGCGCCGGCAATGACATTGAGCAAGCCACCGAGCTGGCCCGCCGTATGGTCTGCGAGTTCGGTATGTCGGACCTCGGGCCTCTGGCTTTTGGCAAAAACCAGCAGGAAATCTTCCTGGGACGCGACCTGGCGACGACGCGCGATTTCAGTGAGGACACCGCCATCAAGATCGACCACGAGGTCAAGAAGCTCGTCACCACCGGGTACGAGCGGGCCAAGGACATTCTTTCATCGAACCGCGACGCCCTAATCCGCATTGCCGAGGCTTTGCTCGAGCGCGAGGTGCTAGACGCCAGCGATGTGAAACTGCTGGTGGAGGGAAAACCGTTGCCGGAGCGCGTCGTGCCCGAGACACCCAAGCCTGCGGTCCCCGAAACCGCGCAGGTGGTTAAGCCTTCGCCGCCCTCCGCGGTTCCCGGCCGTGAGCGGCCGGCGCCTGCGTAGCCTAGCAGACTTAGGTTCGCAGGGCTCAGGACCCTCCAGCCCCGGTCCCATTCCCATTCAGCGCCGAGGGCTGGGGGTTCACGCTCTCCCTGCGGCTCGATCACGCGGGTGTCCCGACCATGGCGGTTCGCCCCCAGTTTCAAGTGCAAGTGGCTGGCCAAACTGTCCACCTGGGCCAGCGCACGCTGATTATGGGCGTGCTGAACGTCACGCCCGACTCGTTCTCCGACGGCGGCCGCTACTTCAGCCTCCAGCGGGCGGTAGCGCATGGCGTCGAGCTGGCGCGCGCGGGCGCGGACTGGATCGACGTGGGCGGCGAGTCCACGCGACCGGGTGCCGAGCCAGTTTCCGCCGAAGAAGAGCTCCGCCGCGTAATTCCCGTCATCCAACGCCTGCGAGAGATGCTTCCCGCGATTCCCATCTCGGTGGACACCACGAAGGCTGTCGTGGCGGAAGAAGCCTTACGCGCCGGCGCCTCGGTGGTGAATGACGTCAGCGGCTTGCGCTTCGACCCCGCTATCGCCGACGTCGCGCGGGCGCATCGCGCGCCACTTATCCTGATGCACCTGCGCGGCCGCCCGGCAACGATGCAGCAGGGGCCTTTCGCCCGCTCCATCTGGAGATCTGTCATCGTGGGATTAAATGCAGCGATCCGACGGGCGCTGGCGCGGGGCGTGAGGCGCGAGCAGCTCATTATCGATCCGGGGCTCGGATTCGGCAAGACGCGCCGCCAGAATTATGAAATCGCCGCCGGGCTTCGGCGCTTGCGGCGCTTCCACTTGCCGGTGATGGTGGGCGCGTCGCGGAAGTCGTTCGTCCAGGCGGTGGTGGCAGGCGAAGGGCTGGCCGTTCCGGGAAACTCCGCCCGTAGCGGACGGCTGTGGCCTTTGGCCGAGCGGACGGGGCGGGGCAGTCCCGCAGCGCGCAAGACCCGCCATGCGCCTCAGGGTTCGAAGCACCCACCACTCCTCGAAGTAGGCGACGCGGCATTCACCGTGGCTACCATCCTCGCCGGAGCCCACATCGTCCGGGTCCACGACGTCGCCAGCATCCTTCCTGCGGTTCGCATTGCCGATGCCATCCTCTTCGTATCTTCGGGGCAGGTTGCTCGCCGGCCCTGATCTGAACGACGTCGACGAATACCTGCGATCTGCGCACGGCGTGGCTGAATCTATCCGCGGGAACTCACTTTTTGACACTGCGATTGACGACGTGTGATCATGAAGCGGGAGTTGCCTTGTGAAACCGAACCGACTTGCCCGCGTCATCGCCGGCCTGGCGTTACTCTTCTTCGTGATCGGCCCCTTGCTCTCCCGCAGCGTCGACCTGCTGACCGACTGGCTGTGGTTCAACCAGGAAGGGTTTCGCGTACTCTACACCCGGGCGCTGGCGGCGCAGGTCGGGCTCAGCAGTACGGCCGGCATGGGCTTCATGGCAGTGCTGGCGGCCAATCTGCTGCTGGCCCGGTCATTGGCGCGGCGGCAGGCGTTCCGCGTCTACGGGGAAGTCATCGAGTTCCCTATACTGGAGAGGTTCACCGCACTCTTTCGTGGGCTCCTGTGGTTTGGCGTGCTGGTGGTGGGATACCTAGTGGGCCACTGGGCGGCCACACACTGGCTGGACTATCTGCTGGCGCAGCATCCTGTGACCATGCACCAGGTCGATCCGCTGTTTGGCCTTGACCTCAGCTTCTATCTCTTCCGCTTGCCATTCCTCTGGTTCCTCTATCACCTGGCACTGGTCACGCTGATCTTCTGCTTGCTGGTGAGCGTCTTCAGCTATCTGATCGAGGGCGGCCTATGGGTCACTGGCCGCGGGCTCTCGACGGGCCGCCACACGCGCATGCACTTGACGGGGCTGGCTGCCCTGCTTTTCCTGCTCTTCGCTTACCGTGCCCGCCTGGCGATGTACGAGCTGCTCTACTCGCCGCGCGGCCTGATCTACGGTGCCGGTTACACGGACGTCCACGCCACGCTGCCGGTGCTGCGCCTGATGCTTGTGTTGTGCTTGGTAACGGCGTTGGTGCTGCTCGCTGAGGCGAGGCGCGGCCGCCTGCGCCGCTCGATTATCTCCGGGCTGGCTTTGGTGGCGGTATCGGTGGTAGGTGGTGGCATTTATCCCGAACTGATCCAGCGCTTCGTGGTCGCGCCCAATGAAATTGATCGCGAGCAGCCCTACATTGCCCGTTCCATCGAGTTCACCCGCCGCGCCTACGCGCTCGACCGTTTTGAGGAGCGCGAGTTTGCTGCCCTCGAGAACCTTTCACTTCAGGACTTGCGCGCCAACGATGCCACCTTGCGTAACGTGCGCTTGTGGGACCACCAGCCGTTGCTCACTACCTTTTCCCAACTCCAGGAAATTCGCACCTACTACGACTTCGCCCGCGTGGATAATGACCGCTATTGGGTGAACGGTGTCTACCGCCAAGTGTCGCTCTCGCCGCGCGAGCTGAACGCCGCCAGCCTACCGAGCCGCAATTGGATCAACGAGCACCTCACCTACACCCACGGCTACGGCCTGTGCCTGGGACCAGTCAATGAGTCGACCAGCGACGGCCTGCCCCAGCTCTTCGTTCGGGATATTCCTCCCGTCAGCGACGACGCCATCTTCCGCATCACCCGCCCCGAAATCTACTTCGGTGAACTGCCGGCCGACTATTGCATTGTCGATACCCGGGTGAAAGAGTTTGACTATCCCTCCGGCGACCGCAACGTCTACTGCACTTACGCCGGCAGCGGCGGGATTCCCGTTCACAGTTTTTGGCGGCGCCTGCTTTTCGCGCTCAAGTTCGGCGAGCTCAAGGTGCTACTTTCCAGCGACATTCAGAACTCAAGCCGCGTCATGATCTACCGCCGCGTGCTCGAGCGCGCCCAGCGCCTTACGCCCTTTTTGCAATACGACAACGATCCCTACATGGTCATTGGCGCGGACGGCGAACTCTACTGGATGCTCGACGGCTATACGACGTCCGACCGCTACCCCTACTCCGATCCGGTCCCGGGCGTGGGGAACTACATCCGCAACGCGGTCAAAGCGACCATTAATGCCTACACCGGCCGTGTGCACTTCTACGTCGCCGATTTGACAGATCCTTTGATACGCTCCTACGCGGAAATTTTTCCCGGAGTTTTTCAGCCGCTCGACCAGATGCCCGCGGACTTGCGCGCCCACATCCGCTACCCCGAGGGATTCTTCAGCATTCAGGCAGGGCAGTACGCCATCTTTCACATGACCGACCCGCGCGTCTTCTACAACCGGGAGGACTTGTGGCGCGTGGCGCAGAGCGCCGCCCGCGGATCCTCGGCGCCCATGACGCCCTACTACACCATCATGAAGCTGGCCGAGGTCGGCACGACGGAAGAGTTCATCCTGATGGTGCCCTTCACCCCTGCCAAGAAAGACAACATGATTGCCTGGATCGCCGCCCGCTGCGATCCGCCAAATTACGGCCGGGTGCTAGTGTTCACCTTTCCCAAGCAAAAGCTGGTTTACGGCCCGCAACAGATCGAGGCGCGTATTGACCAGGACCCGGGCATCTCGCAGCAGCTTACCCTGTGGGACCAGCGGGGGTCCAGGGTAATTCGGGGAACGCTGCTGGTCATTCCGGTACTCAACTCGGTGCTCTACGTCGAACCCATCTACCTGGCGGCCGAAGCGGGCGGCAGCCTGCCGCAGCTGAAGCGGGTGATTATCTCCTATGCCGACAATGTGGTGATGGAAGCCAGCCTCGACGCGGCACTCAGCCGCATCTTTGGTGGCGCGGTCGAGTCGGCTCAGGTGCCGGGAGTGAGCGGCACAGTCCCAGCTGCCCTCCCGGCGACCGCACTCGCTCAGGCCACCAAGGCGCTCGACCTCCGGGCGTTGGCCCGCGAAGCCAATCAGCACTACGAGCGAGCGCAGCAGCTGCTCCGCCAGGGTGACTGGAAAGGATACGGCGACGAGATTAAGAGGCTGGGCGAAGTGCTGAAGCAGATGGCTGAGGACCAAAGGCGGTAGCGTCCAGGTCGTGCGGCATCGGTATGCTATAATGAAGCAAGGCGATTCCAACCTTGATCGGAGGCGGAGCCAGTGCTGACTGCCGGAGGGTCGGTCTGAGAAGGGGCTGGCGGCGGTCACGGTGGGGCTTGGCTGTCTATCACACCGTCCTAGCAGGCAAAGAGCAACACCGAGCGGCGTAACCCAAGAGTCTGGCATCTGTTGGGGAGCGCCCGAGTGAGATGTTGTTGAAGCGGTTTCTCCCCCGGTGTGCGGTCGCCCCCTGGACACGCTTCGAGACCCGCGCCGCCGAGCCGGCAGCGGAGAACTGCCACCGGGGCAATTCCGCCACGTTCTCGGAAACTTTTGGCCAGTGGGAGACGTAAGAGAAGGTTGGAAGCAAGCGGGGCGCAAGCCGCAGGTAGGCCTGTTCCTGCTGCCTTAGGTGCCGGCAGGTCAAACTAAGGGAATCTCATGAGCAAACGCAAAAAGATTACGGCTGTGGCCGGCGTAGTCATCCTGGTGGCTCTAGTGATTGGTGGCATCGCCTGGAGCAGGCGCGGTCAGGTAACTGTCCAGACCGGCAAGGTAATCCGCCAGGACCTTTCCTCGGTCGTCACCGCGTCGGGGCAGATTAAGCCTCCGCCCGAGAAGCTGGCCAACGTGAACGCTAACTCCTACGGGAAAATTACCGCCATTTACGTGAAGGAGGGAGATCACGTCAAGAAGGGGCAACTCCTTCTTCGCACGGAGGATGTTCAGGCCAGTGCCGATGTGGAAGCTCAGGAAGCGGCCCTGAGGAACGCGCAAGCCAACCTCGATGCCCAGAACGCTAACGTCCAGTCCGCGGCGGCGAATCTGAACACGGCTCAGGCCAATCTGGCCCAGGCTGAGGCCAAACTGAAGCAGGCGGAAGAAGACTTTAAACGCTATCAGGAGATGTTCAAGGAGCAGATTGCCGCACAGAAGGACTTTGACCAGTACCTGAGCAACTACCAGGTGGCCAAGGCAGCCGTCCAGTCCGCTCAGGCTCAGGTGGAGCAGGCCAAGGCGCAATATACGCAGGCGGTTTACAACCGCGACATGGCGAAAGCCAATATCATGCAAGCCAAAGCGCAACTGCTCCACTACGCCGACGTGCGCAACAAGACGTTTTACACGTCGCCGCTCGATGGCATTATCACCTCGCTTCCTGTCCACGAGGGGGAGAATGTCGTACCAGGTATTCAGAACCAGCCAGGCAGCGTCCTCTTTCAGGTGGCGGACCTTTCGGTGATTACCGCGGAAGTTCGCGTGGACGAGACGGATATCGTAAACGTGAGACTGGGGCAGCCTGCCGAGGTAACCATTGACGCTATACCAAACAAGACGTTCACGGGCAAGGTAACGCAGATCGGTCAAAGCGCCGTGAGCCGTACTACCGGCCAGACCACCACGGCCTCGAGCACCAACACCACCGAAGAAGCGAAGGATTTTCTTGTGGTGGTTACACTCGATAATCCACCTCCCAACCTGCGCCCCGGCCTCTCGACCACGGCTAAGATCACCACGGCGACGCGCAAGAATGCCGTGACCATCCCGATCCAGGCGCTGACTGTCCGCACACGGCGCGAGCTGGAGCCCCCGGAGGAAGGGAAAGGGGGGCAGACACTGGCGGCTGAGCGCAGGCCGCTCACGGAGAAGGAGCTGGAAAGGGAGAAAGAGGAGCTGCAGGGTGTCTTCGTGGTGCGCAACGGCAGGGCAGTCTTCGTGCCTGTCCAGACCGGGATCATGGGCTCGACAGACGTCGAGATCACTTCCGGCCTGCAGCCCGGAGACGAGATCGTGACGGGGAGCTACCAGGTGCTGCGCACCCTGAAGAATAACACCAAGGTGAAGATCGACAACAGCCAGGCTAACATGCCGGCCCCCGTTGCATCCTAGGGACTGCCGCGCTGATAAAGGCCAACATGAGCTCCCGCACCTTAACTGCGCCTCTGCAGCAAACGATGACGCCCAAAGACGGCGTGATCATCCGGACAGAGAACTTGTGGAAGACCTATGATATGGGTGCGGTCCAGGTCCACGCCCTGTGTGATGTTTCCTTTGACATCGAGCGAGGCGAATACGTCGCCATCATGGGCCCTTCGGGTTCGGGCAAGTCGACGCTAATGAATCTCATCGGCTGCCTGGACACGCCGACACAGGGCAAGTACTGGTTGAACGGGCGGCTGGTCAGTGAGCTCTCCGACGACGAGCTAGCCTACATCCGCAACAAGGAAATAGGGTTTGTCTTCCAAACCTTTAACTTGCTTTCCCGGGCCACCGCCCTCCATAACGTCGAACTCCCCCTCATCTACAGCGGCACACCTGCCGCCGAGCGGCTGGAGCGGGCCCGCGAAGCCCTGCGCAAGGTCGAGCTGGGCGACCGCATGCACCACAAGCCCAATGAGCTCTCAGGAGGCCAGCGGCAGCGCGTAGCCATCGCCCGCGCCTTAGTGAATGAGCCCTCCATCATCCTCGCCGACGAACCGACGGGAAACCTGGATTCAGCTACCGGTGACGAGATCATGAACCTCTTTGACCGCCTCCACCAGGCCGGCAACACCATTGTCCTGGTGACGCACGAGCACGATATCGCCGCCCGCGCGCACCGCATCATCCATATCCGCGACGGCAAGGTGGCGCGCGACGAAAGAGTGAAATAGAGGGAGCGGCGCCGGTTCATGGCTACCCTCGCCCGAGCTCGCAGCCTGATTCACGAGCGCGCACGGCGCCTCGAAGCAGCCAGTTTCTGGGTTATGGCGCGCGAGGCTTTCTGGATTGCCCTCGAAGGCCTGCGCACGCACAAGCTGCGCTCGTTCCTCACCCTCTTGGGCGTAGTGATTGCTACCACCACCCTCATCGTGGTGATGTCCATCATCAACGGCATGAACCTTTACATAGCCGACCATATTGCTAACCTGGGAGCCAACGTCTTTGTCCTTTCGCAGTACAACTGGGCAACTAGCGACGAGGAGTGGATCCGTGAGCGACATCGCAACAAACCGATCCTGATGGATGATTACACTTACCTGAGGGATGTTCTATCTGGATACAAGAACATTGGCGCCTCCGCCTGGGTGCAACCATCGCCGCAAGTGAAGTACAAAAACCAGATTATTTACGAGGTCAACGTCACCGGCGAGACGCCTTCCATAATCGAGATGGAGCAGGAGCAGGTAGATTACGGCCGCTTCTTCTCCGAATCGGAATACGAACACAGCGCTTCGGTCTGCTTCATCGGCACCGACTTGGTGGAAAAGTTCTTCCCGAACGTTGACCCCATCGACAAGGTGATTTTTGTCGGCGGCCAGCCTTTTCGCGTGGTGGGCGTAGCCAAGCATATCGGCAGTACGCTGGGGCAGAGCCAGGACAACTTCGTCCAAATCCCGTTGACCACCCTGCAGAAGCTCTTTTCCGCCCGCCCTCGCATGAACATCCACATTCAGGCGCAGGATGTGCGGCAGATGGCGGCGCTCGAAGATCAGGTGCGCGCGGTGATGCGCTCCCGCCACCACCTGCCCTACAAGGAGCCGGACGATTTCGGACTCAACGCCTCGGCCACCATCCTCGGGGTGTGGGAACAGCTCACCGGCTCGATCTTTGCCGGAGGCATTGGCATTGTGGCGGTGTTCATGGTGGTGGGCGGCATCGTGATTATGAATATCATGCTCGCCAGCGTTACTGAGCGCACGCATGAGATCGGCATCCGTAAGTCTTTGGGCGCCCGAAGGCGTGACATCCTGATGCAGTTCGTGATTGAGTCAGCCGTGATGGCCGCTACTGGAGGTCTCATCGGCATCCTGCTGGCCATCGGCGTCGCCAAGCTCGTCGACGTGTTTTTCACTGCGTCCGTACCGGTGAAGGCCATTCTAATCGGCATCGCCCTGTCGACCAGCGTCGGCCTCTTCTTCGGCATCTATCCGGCGAGACAGGCCGCCAAACTCAATCCCATCGAGGCGCTCAGAACGGATGGGTGAGGCGAATGAAGGAATGGGAGGCTCAGGACGGTTTGGACAGAAAGGCGAGTAGGGGCAGGGAAGGGGGTGCTGGGAAATTAACGGATCAGCCAGGTGTTGCCTCCCTGCTCGTTGTTTCGATCCCAATTCGGTCTTGAGATGAGGGCTTACCACCAAAATTTCCGCGAAAATCTGCGGCTGGCGCTGGACACCCTGCGTACGCACAAGTTCCGCTCTTTCTTAACCATTCTGGGAGTGTTGATCGGGACTACTACGGTGATTGCCGTAGCCTCGATCTTTGCCGGGCTCGACCGCCAGGTATCCGACGCCGCGAAGGATTTCGGCACTAACACGCTGGCCATCTTCAAGTTCACACCGGGTTTCCACTTCAGACTTTCGCGGGAGGAGCGCCTGCGCAAGCCGCTCACCTACGAGGACGCCGTGGCGATCAAGGAGGCGTGCCCGAGCGTCGAGAGCGTGGCAGTGGAGAATTTCCTCTGGTGGGGACCTCCACCGTTGCTCAAGTACAAGGGCAAAGAAGTAGTGGACTACGACCTTAGTGGAGCCACGGCCGAAGACTTTCGGGTGACCAATACTAACCTTGCCGACGGCCGCTTCTTCACCGCCGTTGATGACGCCCACCGCCGCAATGTCGCCGTGATTGGTCCCGACATCGTCAAGCGGCTGTTCGACCACGAGGATGCCATCGGCAAGATTATCATGATCGGTAGCAACGCGTTCGAAGTCATCGGAACCGCAGCGCCCAGGAAAGCTTTTCCGGGCGACAACAGCATCAACCGCTGGGTAAAGATCCCGTACCTGACATTCAAAAAGATCTACCCCAACGAGCGGGAGAACTTCATACTCGCCATGGCTTATGAGGGCCGAATGGCCGAGGCTAAAGAAGAGATCAGTAACGTGCTGCGCCATCGCCGCCACGTGAAACCGGCCGAGCCGGATAGCTTCGGCATCTCAAGCGCCGAAGCGTTCATCCAGCAGTTCCGCCAGATCATAGGTACCGTCGTACTCGTAACCGTCGTGATCTCGTCGATTGGCCTGCTGGTGGGCGGCATCGGCGTCATGAACATCATGCTAGTATCGGTCACCGAGCGCACGCGGGAAATCGGGGTGCGTAAGGCCATCGGAGCACGCCGCCGTGACATTACCTGGCAGTTCCTACTTGAGGCCATGACACTGACGGGAGCGGGCGGGGTGCTGGGAATCCTGGTGGGGGCGGGTATCAGCCTTCTCATCCGGACCTTGTCCAGCTTTCCTTCCAGCGTCCCGCTGTGGTCGGTGGCCGTCGGATTTATCATCGCCGTCAGTATTGGCCTCTTCTTCGGCCTGTGGCCGGCCATGAAAGCCTCGCGCTTGGATCCTATCGTCGCCCTGCGCTACGAGTGAAGGACAACTGACCCTTGCCAATCACTGCAAGCGTCCGCTATATAACAAGACTGCTGCATAAAAATTCATGGATCGGCTTTACCGGCGTAGGCAAATTCTGGAACTACTCATGGAAGGCGCCGTCGCCACCCAGGCTGAGCTGCGGGAGCGGCTAGCCCAACGCGGAATCGAAGTGACCCAGGCCACCGTTTCGCGCGATTTAATGGCCCTAAACGCCATCAAAACGCGCGACGGATACCGCCTTCCGGGGTCGCGCCCCGAGTCCATGCCGCCTTCGTTACAACCCACTTTGTCCATAGTGCTCAAGGAGTTTGTGCGTGAGGTACGCCGAGCCGCCAACCTCGTGATCGTCAAGACTCACCCCGGCAATGCTCATACAGTTGCGGCAGCCCTCGATGCGGCCGGGTGGGCCGAAGTCGTGGGCACCGTGGCCGGCGATGATACGATCTTTGTCGCCAGCCGGGAACCGCGTGAGGCGGCAAAGCTCGGAAGGAAGATTCGAGGCCTCCTCGCGTCGTGAGTTCGTCGTCCCGAACGCAGCTGGATTGGAGGCAAAGGACCGTCGGTCCCGGGCGGAAGGGGCCCCAGCCGCCTCCACGGAGGCGTTCAGGACCAGATCGAACTCGCCGCGTGCGGCGTTATTAAATGCTTGCGATGAGGGCAACCTATGGCGGTACCCCAAAAGGTAAAACGTGTGGTGCTGGCGTACTCGGGAGGACTGGACACCTCGATCATTATCCCCTGGCTGCGCGAGAATTACGGCTGCGAAGTCATCGCTATGGTAGGAGACGTCGGCCAGGGTGACGATTACAGGGCGCTTCGCCAGAAGGCACTTGCAACCGGAGCGAGCAAGGTGCTGGTGGAGGACCTGCGCCACGAGTTTGTGACCGGGTACCTGTGGAAGGCCGTGCAGGCAGGGGCCGTCTACGAGGGGAAATACCTTTTGGGTACATCGCTGGCGCGGCCAGTGCTGGCCAAGCGGCAGGTAGAGGTGGCGCTCGAATGTGGGGCCGATGGTCTGGCTCACGGCTGTACCGGCAAGGGCAACGACCAGGTGCGCTTCGAGCTGGCCTATAAAGCCCTGGCACCGCACCTCACGGTGATCGCACCCTGGCGCGAGTGGTCCATCAAGTCGCGTGAAGATGCGATGGAGTATGCTCGCGCCCGCAACGTACCAATAGCGGTAACCAGGAAGGAGCCTTACAGCCGCGACCAGAACCTTTGGCATCTGAGCCACGAGGGCGGCGTACTCGAGACGAAGCTGGGCGATCCGCCCGAGGATGCGTGGAAGCTGACACGCAGCCCCCGGAAGGCGCCCAACCACGAAGCGCAGGTGACGATCGGGTTTGAGCGCGGGACTCCCGTCTCCTGCGACGGTAAAAGACTTGAGCCCGTCAAGCTGCTCGAAAGGCTCAACCGCATCGCGGGCGAGCATGGCGTCGGGCGCACCGAACTGGTCGAGAACCGGTTAGTAGGCATGAAATCGCACGGCGCCTACGAGACCCCTGGGGGCACACTGCTTTATGCGGCGCACCAGGAACTGGAGGCCATCTGCCTCGACCGTGAGACTTTCCACTATAAGCAGCACGTGGCCCTGCGCTACGCCGAGCTGGTCTATTACGGCCAGTGGTTCACACCGCTGCGCGAAGCGCTGGACGCCTTCATTGCCACCACGCAACAGCCTATCACCGGCACGGTAACGCTTGGCCTGTACAAGGGCAACATTCGTGTACTCGAACGCTGCTCTCCCTTCTCCCTCTACGATACGAGCATCGCCGGCTTCACCATGAAATCCGACTACGACCAGAAGGATGCGGCAGGGTTCATCAACATTGTCGGCTTACCGATTCGAATCGCGGCCGAGAAGGCCCGCGCCCGCCAGGCAAGTCCGGAGAGCGGGCGATGAAGCTCTGGGGTGGCCGCTTCGCCCGGCGCGCGCGCGATCCGTTTTTCGAGGGGTTTTCTGAATCCTTCTCCGTCGATCACCGGCTGGTCCACTATGACCTCCAAGTGAATCGGGCCTACGTCGAAGCACTGGGCGAGGCAGGGGTACTGAGCAGCGCGGAAGTCCGGCGGCTAGTGCGGGGACTCGAGGCGATCGCGCGCCGGGTCAACCATAGCCCTAACTGGCCCTACGGGAATTCGGCTGAAGACGTTCACACTTGGGTGGAGGGCCAGCTTGGGCGTCACGCCGGCTCGCTGGCAGGTAAGCTGCGCACCGGCCGCAGCCGCAACGACCTTGTCGCGACCGACGCCCGCCTGTACGCCAAGGACGCTGCCCGGGAGCTTCAGCGAGCGCTCACACATCTGCTCGAGAGCCTGCTCACCAAGGCTCGCGAACATCGGGACGTCATCCTACCCGGTTACACCCACCTGCAGCCCGCGCAGCCCATCCTCTTCGCCCACTATCTGTTGGCCTATTTCGAGGCATTCTCCAGGGACATAAGCCGTCTTGAGGACTGCCGTCACCGTGCCGACGAGCTCCCGCTAGCTGCCGGAGCACTGGCGGGCACTACCTTCCCGATTAACCGTTCGCGGCTGGCGCGTCGGTTAGGCTTCAAGCGAGTTGCCGTCAACAGCCTCGACGCGACCAGCGACCGGGACTTCGTCTGCGAGCTGCTCTTCGCCTCGGCGCTCACCGGGATTCACCTCAGCCGCCTAGCGGAAGACTTGGTGATCTACGCCAGTCCGGCGTTCGGTTACATCGAACTGGCGGACGAGTACTCGACCGGTAGCAGCATTATGCCGCAAAAGAAGAATCCGGACTCGCTCGAGCTCATCCGCGGCAAGGCGGCGCGCGTCTTAGGGAGGCTTACAGGCATACTAGCGCTCCTCAAGGGCCTGCCCTCCGCTTATAACCGCGATTTGCAGGAAGACAAGACAGCGCTCTTTGACGGTGTCGATACGATCTGCGCGAGCGCCGAACTGATGGCCAGAGTCCTTGGCACGTTGCGCGTCAACACCGCCCGAATGAAAGCCGCGATTGATCAGGGCTTCCTTATGGCCACCGACCTAGCGGACGAGCTCGTCCGCCGCGGCATGCCATTTGCCCAAGCCCACAAGCGAGTTGGCCAGCTTGTGCTTTACTGCGTCGAGCGCGGCAAGACCTTCGCCACACTCTCTGCGGACGAAGCCCGCCGCTTCATTCCGGGGTGGGACCGGACACTAGCGGCGGCCGCTCAATTGCCCGAGCGAGCCCTGAACCGCCGCCGCGCGGTGGGTGGAACGGCACCCGCGCAGGTGAACCGGCAAATGCGATTCGCGACGGCATCGCTAGCAGAACTCAAGCGGCGGCTGCAAACTAACGCAAGATCGATGAGACGTTGGGCTTGAAGATGGCCCAGTGGGAGCTGAGATGGCCCTGGAATTTTGGATGGAACCGGCACCCGTCCCACTGACACGTTCAGGCCGCACTTCCGTTAGATTTTCATCCTGTGCCGTTCCGCCATGCGGTACAGCGTCTTGCGGTCGATTCCCATGATGCTAGCGGCCCGGAGCTTGTTATACCCGGTGATTTTAAGCACGTGCAGAAGGTAGCGGCGCTCTAACTCATCCACGGTGGGTAGGTCGCTGTAAAGGTCGTCGGGGCGGCGCTGGTCCTGCGAAGCCTCCCGGATTTTGGCCGGTAAGTCATCGGCCGAGATGACGCCCGTGCGGTTCAGCGCTACGGCGGCTTCCAAGGTGTTCTCGAGCTCGCGAACGTTGCCCGGCCAGCTATAGCCCAGCAGAAGGGATAGCGCAGGCGGGGAAATCGTGAACGTCCGGTTCCTTTCTCGTCCTAGCACCTTGAGGAAGTGCTCGACCAGCAGGGGGATATCCTCGGCCCGTTCTCGCAGCGGCGGCAAGACGATCTCTACTACCCGCAGGCGGTAGTAGAGGTCGGCGCGGAACTTGCCCTCTTCCACCAGCTGGCTCAATACCCGGTTGCTGGCCGCGATCAGGCGCACGTCGATGGGAATGATCTGGTTGCTGCCAATGCGCCGAACCTCTTGCTCCTCAATGGCTCGCAGGAGCTTCACCTGCAAGGCAGGGCTCATCTCCGAGACCTCGTCCAAGAACACGGTACCGCCACTGGCCTCTTCCAGGATGCCGCGCTTGTTCTCGACCGCACCGGTAAAAGCACCCCTCACGTGGCCGAAGAGCTCGCTCTCGAGAAGGGACTCCGCCAGAGCGCCGCAATTGACAGGGAAGAATCGCTGCTGGGCCCGGGGACCGTTGTGATGAATAGCCTTGGCCACCAACTCCTTGCCTGTGCCGCTTTCCCCGTAAATCAAGACCGTGGAGCGGGACTCGGCGACCATGGCGATGGTTTTGTACACTTCGAGCATCGCTGGGCTGCGCCCCACGAGGCTGGCGAGCTGGACCTGGCTGCCCAGCTGTCGCCGCAAATTGCGGTTCTCACGAATCAACTCGCGGCTCTCGAGCGCCCGGCGAACCTGCAGCACCACCTCGTCGATCTTGAAGGGCTTGGAGAGGTAATCGAATGCCCCAGCCTTCACCGCCTCAATCGCTGTCTCCATGGAACCGAAAGCGGTAATGAGTATCACTTCGGACTCGGGCTGGACGGCCTTGTAGGCACGCAGCACGTCGAGCCCATCAAGCCCCGGCCCGAGCTTCATGTCGCTGATGATGACGTCAAAGGATTCTTGTTCGCCGATCTTGAGCGCTTCTTCGCCGCTTCCGGAGGTGGTCACCTCGAAACCTTCGTCGGTGAGCACCTCGCGCAGGAGGTCCTGCGTCTCGCGATCATCGTCCACAACCAGAATCCGTGCCATGCCTTCTCTGGACTCCGCAGCCGCGACCGAGGCCTAGGCGCGAGTGTCCGCGGGACCGTCACCGCCATGGCCGGAACCTGTTCGGCGCGGCAGGCAAGCTTCAGCGGCGCACACTGTCTGCCGTCTCGAGCACGCGTTCGGTTCGCTCCCGGCAGCAGACGGGGAGGGTTATAGTGAAGCAGGTACCGCGATTCTGTTGGCTTTCCACGCGTATAGTTCCCGAGTGCTGGCGAACAATCTGATCGCAGATCGCCAGGCCCAGGCCCGCACCGGTTCCCAAGTGCTTGGTGGTGAACATCGGCTCGAAGATATGAGCCAGCGCTTCGGGTTCGATGCCGCATCCGGTGTCGGACACCTCAATCGCCACCTGGTCGTTCTGGCCATTAGCCGGGTAACGCAGCCGCAGCTTCAGCTCGCCTCCCCCCGGCATGGCGTCCATGCTGTTATTGATCAAGTTGAGCAGCACGTGCTGAAGGTAACCCGGGTCGCCTTCTACTGGCGGGCAGTCTTGCGGCAGGTCCATCTGCACCTTAATGCCGCGGTGGTGCAGGGCGGGGCCGGATAGTAGCGCGGATTCCTTCACCAGACGCCGCAGATCAACAGGCTCCATCTTCAATTCGAAATGACGCGTCCAGGAAAGCAGTTGCTTCACCGTACGGACAATGTTTTCGATTTGCTTCTCAATGATCTGTAGCCGCCGCTGGGCCCCATCATCCATCGACTTCCGCCGGGCGAGCAGTTGCACGTGGCCGGAGATCGAGTTGAGTGGATTGCCGATCTCGTGCGCGAGACTGGCAGCTAACTGCCCCGCCACGGCCAGCCGCTCCGAGCGTGCCAAATTCTTCTGAGTCGCAAAGAGCTCCTGGTTGATCTGCTTTAACTCCTCATTGGCGCGCGCGAGTTCGGCCGTTGCGTTCTTCACCTGGCGCGCCAGTTCCGTCTGAAAGTTTTCGATGCGCCCCAGCATGAGGTTCAGGTGGCGGGCCAGCTCCCCGATTTCATCCCGGCTAGCCACCTCCGCGCGCGCGTTCAGCTGGCCGCCCTCTGTAGCTTCCATTACCCGGATCATCGCGTTCACCGGCTCCCGCACGCTCTTCAGGAAGAAGATGTGAATCACCAGGATCAGCACAGCGAGGCTCCCCAGCATGAGGAGCAGGTTCTGCTTCACCAGGGCCCATGTCACCACGTTGGAACGCGACTTGGAAACACGCAGAACCAAGCAGCCGATTGGGTGGTCCTGGCTGCTGCGCAGGGAGGTCCCGAAAATCCAGTAGGCGCCATCGGCCGTCTCGATGCTCATCTGATCCCGATTCGGCTGTTCAAACTCGTTGAATTGCTCGATGCCGGGTGTCCGATCCAGTTCCACATGGGGGCCGTGCACGTCCGCGGTGGCAAGTAACGTGTGCACCGGCGAATGGAGATAGACGTCGGCTTGCTTGACACCGGGAAACTCCCGCTGCATCTGCCGAAGTGCGCTGTCAAGGCGGGCAGCGTCCTCCAACTTATGAGTCTCGGTCAGTTGCTGGGCGGTCGACCTAGCCTGGAGCAACGTTTTACGATAGATCTCTTCTTCCACCGGGCCGCGGGTCAGCAGTAAGGCAATATAGGTGGACACCACGACTATCAGGACCACCGCCGTGGCAATAATGGTGTTAATCTTCCCTTGGAGGCTCAGTGGGCCAAACAGCATGCCGCAACCCAAGGTAGCACGGGGTGTGGCAAAATGCAACACTTCGCCGTAGCGAACTATGTGCTTTAGAATGTGCGCGATGTAGGCTCCCACTTGGGGAGATGGAGCAGTGGAGGTGCACCGAGCATCGGGCTTGGCAAAGGTTAGGCATGGAAAATCGAGAGATTGCAGCGGTCTTCGAAGAAATTGCTAACGTCATCCGCATACTTCAGGATGACCCGAAGTGGCAGTTCAAGGCGGTAGCCTACGAGCGTGCCAAACGATCCATCGAAAGCTACCCCGAGCGCTTGGAGGACATCGCCCGCGACCCCAACCGCAAATTGACTGAGGTGCCTGGAGTCGGCGCCGACCTGGCAGGCAAGATCAAGGAGCTGATCGAAACCGGCAAGTGCCAATACCTCGAAGAGCGCTTGCAGAAGATTCCTCGGAGCCTCCTGGACCTTCTCCAACTCCAGTCGGTCGGGCCCCAGAAGGTGCGGCTGTTTTACCAAAAGCTGAACATTCAGAATTTGGACGACCTCGAAGCGGCGGCTAGGGCCAACAAGTTGCGAGAGCTGCCGGGCATGAGCGCCAAGTCCGAGGAGAACATCCTCAAGGCTCTCGAGGCGCTGCGCAAGGCCTCCGGACGTTTCCGGCTGGACGTGGCTGACAAGGCTGCGGAAGAGCTATCGAGTCACATTCGAGAGTTTCCGGGCGTCGAACAGGTAACCCCCGCTGGCTCGCTGCGGCGGGGACGCGACACGATCGGCGACCTCGATCTGCTCGTGACCGGCCGCCAGCTCGAAAAGCTGCCGGATCACCTGCTGAAATTCCCCCGCCTGAGCCAGGTACTTGCTAAGGGCGCGGACAAGGTGAGTTTCAAGCTAGCGAACTCCATGCAAGTCGACGTCCGCATTCTTGCGCCTGAATCCTACGGGGCAGCGCTCATGTACTTCACGGGCTCCAAGGAGCACAACGTGGCGCTGCGCGAGCGGGCCAAGAAACGCGGCTGGAAACTCAGCGAGTACGGCCTCTACGAAGGTGACAGGGTCATTGCCGGGCGCACCGAGGAAGACGTCTATCAAAAGCTTGGCTTGCCCTGGATCCCGCCGGAGCTGCGCGAGAACACGGGTGAGATTGAGGCGGCCGAAGCGGGCCAGTTACCCGCGCTAGTCGAGCTTAGCGACATTCGCGGCGACTTGCAGATGCATACTTCCGCTTCCGACGGTCACAACAGCGTCGAGGAGATGGCAGCGGCAGCCAAAAGACTTGGCTACCGGTACATCCTAATCACCGACCACTCCAAGGCTGTCACCATCGCCAACGGGCTCGACGAAAAGCGCGCCCTTGAGAACATCGCCCGCATTCGGGCGGCACGCAAGAAGGTGAAAGGCATCGAGATCTGGGCGGGAGCGGAGGTGGATATCCTCGGCGACGGAAGCCTGGACTACCCCGACGACGTGCTGCGGCAGTTTGACATCGTCGTGGCGAGTGTGCACTCGCGCATGACCCAGCCAGGCGAGGAAATGACTAAGCGCCTCATCAAGGGGCTCCGGAACCCCTATGTGCGAATCCTCGGCCACCCGACCGGGCGCTATGTTTTGCGACGCGATCCCTTCCAGTTTGACCTCGACGCCGTCTTCAACGAAGCCAAAAAGCTGGGCGTCATCCTTGAGGTAAACGCCAGCCCCGAGCGCCTGGACCTCTGCGACCGGCACGTCAAGCTAGTGCGCGACCGCGGCATGAAGGTGATCATCTCGACCGACGCACACCGTCCCGAACATTTGGCCTTCATGCGCTATGGAGTTCTGACGGCAAGGCGCGGCTGGATGGACAAGCAGCACGTTCTGAACACCTACCCGCCGGAGAAGCTGCTGGCCGAATTGCGCCCCCTACCGAGCTGAAGTATAGCTTGTGGCTCCTCGTGCGTGGCGCGTCGTCATATGCCCAGAGGCAGAGGGAAAACGAGCAAACTCGAGTGGCCGCGAACGACTAACAGCAAATGGAGATGCTGCACTTACCAGCTGCGCTGGTCTTCGATATGGATGGTGTTCTGGTGGACAGCAACCCGTTTCACTTGCAGAAATGGGTTGAGCTTCTGAACGAACGCCGTATTCCTTTCGACCCATCTGAACTGCCGCGCACCATTCTCGGCCAGAGGAACGATACGGCACTGCGGTTCTATTTTGGCCCCGCGTTGAGCGATGAGGAGTGCCGCCGGCTCAGCGAAGCACTCGAAGCAAGATTTCGCTCTGCGTTTGCGCCGCACGCAAAGCCGCTGCCCGGACTGGCACGTCTGATCGCTGAATGCGACGTCGCGGGCATCCCCATGGCGGTGGCGTCCTCCGCGACGGCCAAGAACATTGAGTTCATTGTGGACGCCCTCGGCTTCGGCCGTTACTTCCGTTATCTGATCAGCGGCGACGAAGTTACCCGCCCGAAACCTGATCCTGAAATTTACCTTGCCGCCGCCCAGCGGCTGGGCGTCACTCCGGAATCCTGTGTGGCATTTGAAGACTCACCGGTGGGTATCGAGTCCGCGAAGCGCGCCGGCATGAAATGCGTAGGCATCGCCTCCACCTTCCCGGCTGACCAGTTGCGGACGGAAACGAAGGCCGAGCGTGTGGTGGCGAGCTTTGAGGAACTTAGTTTGCTGGCGCTACGCCAGCTTTGGAAC
>CADDZE010000044.1 GCA_902812465.1 Acidobacteriota bacterium
GGTGCCACTCCTCCTCAGGGAGGGGTCATCGGGGAGGTCAATGGGGACGAATGATCCATCCCTATTGGGGAGGGAGTAACAGGTTTGCTCTCGGTGGAAGCACTCACGGACAAGATTCTCTACCGGCTCTCGTGTGATCTGCAGGTGCGGGCGCTGGCTGAGTCCGGACCCGCTGGGCGGGAGATTACGAATCCGCAGTTCCTGAACACACCTACGTGCTGAACCAGCCCACCACGCTGACGGATCCCAGTGGACTCTGGCCGCGTGATGAATGTCCGGGGCCGGTAGCCTGGGGCTGTGACGCCATTCGTCACGGGGTAGGTGGCAGTCTGTTCCAGGACCCCATTCTCGCTGATTGGCATTCCGGTGGTGGTGTGGGGTTACGGCTGGATTGCGGTGCAAGGGAGCGGCTTTCCAGGGCCGTCGTTTTCGGGGAGCGTTGGTGGAGGGGACTTTTCCGCCACGTCCTATTTAAACGTGACGGCCTACTGGGGCCCCACGTTTCTGGGGTATGCGGGCGACGCTTTTGGCCTTTGGGCTGGGGCGTTCACCCCGCCGGTGCCCCTAGGGTCTTCCCCAACCCGCAGCAACTTCTCCTGGTGGGGTACGTTCGCCAAGAGCTTCGTCACCAACTTTCCTGAAGACAACATGGAACGGCCTGATCAGTAGCAACGGTTGCGACAACCTCCTCTTCAGCACGTTTGCCAGCGATCTCAACCCCTTCCCAACGGAAGCGAGTGGAGCGGTGCCTTCCGCTTCCGAGGCTCTGGAACCCGCCGCCAAGGTCGCCAGCGCGGTGGCATTCAACAAGGCACTTTCCTACGCAGCGGGTCAGCGGAACGTACTGGGAGGTACTGGATTACTCTATCCGTTTAAGTCCAGTGTGTTTCGACGGTTTATCGGCGTCTCAAAGGCGGCTGAGGACGCAGCGCTGCCCGCGGCACTGGTGTATGCGACGGCGGATGCCGTGCTTAGCGCGGGAAGGTCCGCGTACCAAGGAAGGTGCCAGTGAAGCTACCCTCCGCCAGAAAGATTCTCGGCCGGCTCTGCCTTTATCTCGCGATTGCGCTAGTTTTTTTTGGCCCTCTGCGGACTATCACTGTGGTTTTCCATCGCGACGGGAATAAGACTGCCGCCTGCCCGCTGGGGTGAGTTTGCTGTGCTCACACCAATTATCTTCGGGGTCGTCGTTAAACAATTCCGAAGCCAATGGGGGCGCGCTCGATTTTGGCTGATGACAAGAACCCTGCTTGTTGGTCATCTGGCGTGCTTCAGCGTCGTGCTGGCCAGATTCCCTTGGTTGCCGGAATCGCCTCTTTGCCGCAGAGTCAGATATACAGCGCATTCGTGAAGCTGGGCCTGTACATTGGAGCGATTCGACCCAACTCTCCAGTATGAGGTGCACTACCAAGAGAGAGGAACCACATTTCAAGTACAAGTGATAGGCGCCAGCGGCCAACCGCTAGCCCTTAACTGGGATGCAGCTGGTGCGGACGCAAGCTTCATGAGTCCGGGTTTCGGGGTACAACGAGGTTCCAAGGCCACGGTAGCTGACCGTTCGTTCCAGGACGAATCCCGATTCTTCGAAGAAAGCGCGATATTCTCCCTCCGAGCGCTCGCGCGCTGTCCCCAGCGTGTTCAAACCGTGTAGCGCCCCGAGCGGGGTTACCGCTGCCTTGGATTGCGGCGCTTCGATCGCCATGACGCCTTCCCCGTTCATTTTTTCATCTGGGCATTAACCGCTAGCAAAAGCGCGACTTACGCTTCGTTCAGAGGGTTGACTTGAAGCTCGGATCTTCCTAGAGTCAATACGTGTTACCACGTATTCCGTAGCTCATGGTTGGGGATGAGCCTTGGAACGCCTCAGCGATCGCCAGCTTCAACGGCTGCGCGGCCTTATCAGTGACATCTACGAAATGCGGAATCTGAGTGCCTTCCGCCGGGACGTCATGGCTTTGTTACCGGCGCTGGTCGCGTGCGACACCTGTTCTTGCAACGACATCGATTTACCCCGGCGGCGCATTGAGTGGATCGCGTATCCGGCCGAAGTTAGATTTCCTGATTTCCGCCGCATTCTCTGTCAGCACATCCATGAACATCCGCTCATTCGCTACTAGGTAAGGAACCCTGGAGTGGCGCGAGTGCTGAAGATCTCAGATGTCTTGAGCCAGTGGCAGTTTCGCCGACTGGGAATTTACCAGGACTATTACCGGCGTATAGGCGTCGAGCACCAGATGGCTGTCATTATCGCTTTAACGGCCTCGCATGGTCTTGCCGGTGTCAACCTGGCTTTCAATCGCTCGGGGCCGGGCTTCGGCGAGCGCGAGCGACTCTGCACTCCTCCCGCTGGGCAAGCTGGCTGCGGGGCTTAGCCTAGGTCTTCACGCCATACCAGCCCCTAACTCAGCGGAGGAGAACTATACCCCGCGGGATGCCTGGGGGGAATCGGGTCAGGGGGATTCTGAGCCCGATGTGGCGGAGTAGGCAGGTCTCAACCGAGGCGGGATGCCGACTGTTGCCTCGTTCGCTGCCGGTGGCCCCCACGGCGCGCTTCGCTGGTTCCACTGCCGATCGACCTCGTGCTAGTAGGATGGGTCTGAAAGCGTGTATGCGCTGCTCCTCTGCGGGCTAGCCGGGCACGAGCCGGGCTTCGGTTTCAGGGTGGCTGCTAAGGCGGGCGGTGCGCGCTACTTGACCGGCTATCAAGATGCGGGGAGGCGGCAGTATGGGCGCTGCAGAAAGCTTGTCAAGCGTAGTGAGGTGGATACGTTCTTCCGCCGTCGAGGCGGCGGAGACGATCAAGCATGGAGTCTCGGGAGGAAGCCCTGCGGTGATGAGGTCGCCCTGCAGGCGCGAGTAATGACTGCCGAGCATGTACACCGCAAGTGTCGAGTCAAGTAGAGCGCCTGGGAAGGGCTGGAGGATCGATCGGCGCGCGTCGGGTTTGTCCGCTTGGGAGTGGGCAGTGGTGAAGAGGAGTGCTGATGCCATCCGGCGATCCGTCAGGGATATACCTGCAGCAGCGGCGGCCGCCAAAGCGGCGGTTACTCCTGGGATGACCTCGAACTCGATGCCTGCCTGGCGCAGGGCCTCGATCTCTTCGCCAGCGCGCCCGAAAACCAGCGGGTCGCCTCCCTTCAGGCGTACGACGGTGAGCCCGTCTCCGGCGTAGGCAATCATCAGGCAATGGATCTCTTCCTGGCTGGCATGCCGACGCCCGCAGCGCTTGCCCACATTAATGATGGTCGCGGCCGGGGAGGCGAACTGAAGGACTTCGGGTGACACTAACTCGTCGTGCAGCACGACGTCGGCCGAGCGCAGTACCTTGACCGCCTTGATGGTCAACAAGTCCGGATCACCCGGCCCGGCACCAACTAAATAGACCTTACCCGCCATGCTTCACCCTTCCCGCCCGCCGTGTACGCCTGAAGGCTTCGAAGCTTTCAGAGCTCGCCAGCGCCCGAAGCTGTTCTCTTCTAGCTTCGGCACTTATGGGCTCCGCCAGCAGCCGCCGCCGCTGTGCGCCTAGCTCTTCTACCCACTCCCCGTATTCAGGACCGAACTGCCTTTCGAGATCCTCCCGCAGGCGCTGGGCGAGTGCCGGACTGTTGCCGCCCGTGGAGATGGCAATCTGCAGCGCACCGCGACGGACTACGGCAGGGTAGTAAAAATCGCACAGCGGCGGATCGTCAACAACGTTGGTGAGAATTCCGCGCTCCTGCGCCCGGCTGAAAACAGCTTCGTTGAGCTGGCGGTCGGGTGTAGCTACAACCAACAGGAAGACTCCTTCTAGGTCCGATACCTCAAAGGTTCTCGCCTGCCAGATCAGGCGGCCCTCGCGTGACCATTCCTGGACGGCTTGGGTGGCCTGCGGTGCCACCACACGCACGCTCGCTCCTCCTTCCAGCAGCCCTTTGATCTTTTCTTCCCCGACTTGCCCTGCTCCCACCACCAGGCATGAGCGTCCTTGAAGCTTGAGAAACAGCGGGAACAACACTGGCGTGCGGCTGGGAATCACTGGCGCACGACTAGGGTCATTGAGTTTCATAGATGCCTCACTCTGGCGGCGCGTCGGCGCCTTGTGTCGGCCATCGTGAAAGAGACGGCCGACCGCGCACCCGCTACCCAGCGACTTGGGGTGCTGTCACCGTCCGCACATGCAGACCGCACTCAGTCTTGGCAAGGCCAGGCCACCGGCCGGCTCGCAAATCCTCTCCCGGCTGCACGGGCCGGGTGCAATGTGTGCATCCGATGCTTGGGTAATTGCGATCATGCAGCGGATTGTAGGGCACGTTATGCCGGCGGACGTAGGCCCAAACTTGCTCGTGCGTCCAGTCGGCCAGAGGATTCAGCTTGACCAACCCGTACTCGCCATCCCAACCGACCTTTGGGCTTGCAGCACGAGCCCGAGTCTGATCGCGCCGGATGGCGGTGACCCACGCGCGCAGTCCCTTGAGCGCGCGCTTCAGCGGCTCCACCTTCCGCAGGCGGCAGCACAGATCCGGATCGCGGCTCCACAACCCATCCCCGAAAGCGCGGGCCTGGGCGTCCGGCGTGAGTGCTGGGTAATAGCGTTCGACGGCTATTCCGTAATGCTTCTCAATGCGGTCGATCAGTTCGTAAGTTTCCGGAAAGAAGAAGCCTGTGTCGAGTGTGAAGACGCGAATGCCACCGTGGAGCCGCAGGCCCATATCGATCAGCACCATACCTTCAGCCCCGAAGGCGGATGCCAATGCGATCCGGGGTTGAAACTGCGCCAGGCCCCATTCTAGGACCTCCTCCGCGCTCCAACTCTCGGATTCAACTCCTGGCAAATTGGCTTCTGTAGTCACCAGGTTCATTGGGTTACTCCTCGCGGACCAGAGCTTACTTCCACAGGTTCGCTTCAAGATTCTGGCGCTAGGACACGCCTTCGAAATGTCGTGCTCGCGACCAGCGAGCACTCGCGATTCTAGCCGCTGAGGGCCTCGAA
The DNA here is from genome assembly GCA_902812465.1 of Acidobacteriota bacterium. Taxonomy (GTDB): domain Bacteria; phylum Acidobacteriota; class Terriglobia; order UBA7540; family UBA7540; genus CADDZE01. The sequence continues at coordinate 4,973 of CADDZE010000044.1, forward strand.
TTTCCGAGCTCAAGTTTTTGGACTACCAAAATGACGTCTCGCCGTTGCGCTGAAATCGTGCCTTGGCGGTTTGTCATGCCCATGTCCATCTCAGACTAGCCCTCCACACCGTGCGGCGGCGGCCCCGGCGAAGGATCGCGGGCCACGGCGGCCACATCCTCTCCAGCGAGGAACGCCCGCAGTTCCGCCTCATCGTGACGCGCGAAGAAGTGGCGCAGGTTCTCGCCCGGACACCTCCGCTCGAGATAGGCAAGCAGCAGGCGCTCGAGGGCGTCGGGCACCTCGTGCGCCGGGCACCGATAACCTACAGGCCGCGCAAAGGCCTGATGGCGGCCGACGCCTCCGCCCAAGGTGAAGTAGTAGGCGTCCACCCACTCGCCCTGGACCTTCACTTTCTTTCCCTCGAGCCCCACGTCCGCGATCCAGTGTTGCCCGCAACTGTTGGGACATCCGGTGACGTGGAGCTTCAAGTCCTGATCAAATTCGGGCAAACGCTCTTGCATTTCCTTTACTAGCCATCGCGTGAATCCTTTCGTCTCGGTGATGGCCAGCTTGCAGAACTCCGTGCCGGTGCAGGCGATGGCGCCGCGCCAGAAGGGCGACGCCTTAACGTGAAGACCTACCCCCTCCAGCTGGCGTGCGACAGTGTCAGCGCTGCGATAGGGCACGTTAACAATGAGCAAGTTCTGCATATTAGTAGTGCGCAATTCACCGCTCGCGTATGTATCCGCAAGGTCCGCCGCCGCGAACATCTGATCCGGTGTGATGCGCCCACGCAACACGGCAGCTCCCACGTAGCAATAGCCCGGCTGCTTCTGGGCGTGGATGCCGACGTGGTCGCGATACACGTCCGCGGGGGGGATCTCTTCGACGGCGGGGTCAAGGCCGAAGCCGATCCGGCGCTCGAGTTCGGCCTGGAAACGGGTGGCGGTCCATCCGTGGCGCATGAACAGGTACTTCAGCCGGGCTCGCTCGCGGTTCTCGCGCAAGCAATCCGCGTCACGGAAGATCTCCGCCACCCCCCGGACGACGGCTGGCACCTGGTTCCAGCGGACGAATACATCCAGGCGGGTGGCAAACCAGGGCTCGGCAGAAAGGCCCCCGCCAACCCGAAGCGAAAACCCCACTTCCGGATGACCATTCTGATAGCGCGTGACGGCGGTCAGCCCGACATCGTTGATTTCGGGATACGAGCACCAAACGCGACACCCGGTGATCGACACCTTGAACTTGCGCGGCAGGTTGTAGAAGTCAGGGTTACCCACCAGGAGGCGTGTCGCCTCGAGCGCCAGCGGCGAGGCGTCGCAGAGCTCCTCGGCATCGAGACCTGCCAGCGGGCAGCCTGTGATGTTGCGGGTGTCGTCGCCGCAGGCGCCCATGGTGGTTAGTCCGGCATGCCGCAGGATGTCCAGCACCGCCGGCAACGACTCGATGGAGACCCAATGAAGCTGGACGTTTTGCCGCACGGTCAGGTCAGCCGTGCCCCGAGCGTGGTCGCGGGCCGCCTGGGCGATAGCACGCAGCTGGCTTGAGCGCAAGAGCCCGTTGGGGATGCGGATACGGACCATGAAGTACGGTGTGGATTTTCCCTCGCCCCCCTGACCGCTGAAGACGCCTTGGCCGTCGCCTTGGGTGTAAACGCCCCACCAACGGAAATACGTGGTGATCCACTCTGGCGGAATCGAGGCATAACCCTGGCGTGCAAACTCGCGGATTTCTTCCAGGCACTCCCACGGATTCTTCTGGCGTTTCAGCCGCTCCACGCGTTGCGCTTTGGTTTCTGTCACTGCCTGAGTCATGGCAAAAAAAAACCCACGAACCAGAACTGCCTCTGGCACGTGGGTTACGACTGACGCTTATGAATTAAGCTATTAAGTCCCTGAAGCCCCGCCGCCAGAAGCTACACCACAACAACAAGCACAACAACAAGCGTTCCGGCGATGGAGAGTCTCGCACACTGCTTCTCGCTAGGCCGCCCGGTCGGCGACTGTACCTTAGGATGCAGCCGACCGCCGGTTAGTGTCAAGAGAAAGTTTATGCCTCCAGACCATGCTTGTTTTTATTTTATTACAGCGCCAGACCTCTACCTCGCGAACGAGGGGTGGCCGTTTCGGAGCCTCGGCGCTGGACTAGCTGGCGCCCATCGACATCGCAAGCTTCTGAAGTGAATTAGGGCAGTGCTATACTTTTGGCGGGTATGCGCGGGCGTAGCTGCTCGCCAAGGCGTAACAGGACCTTTTCCTGGGAAGGGGGCTGATCCTATGGAATGGGAGATGGGCGTGTTTCGAGCCCTCTTCGTACTAGCAGTCATCGCCGTATCTTACCATCTGCGGCCTTTCCACCTGTCGGCACTGAACTCCGCTTTGCTGGGCTTGGGTCTGGGAGTCTCATTCGTGGTCTTCGAGCTCAGGCTGGAAAGGGCCAGCCTGAAGCGCCTCATCGGCGCTGCCCTAGGTTCGACGCTGGGCATTTTGGCAGCCCTGATGATCAGCCATTTGTTAAATCTTACCGTCGTGGACCGGCACGCCCTTTCCTTCATCCAAGTGACCCTGCTGCTGCTGATGGGTTACGTCGGGCTGATTTTAGGTGCCATCAAGGGCGACCTGCTCAACCTGGGAGCCATGGGCGGTCTGTTTGACGGCGAGCGGAGCGCAAAGCGCAGCCCCAAGATCCTCGACACCAGCGTCATCATTGATGGGCGCATCTCCGACATTTGTGAAGCCGGCTTCATCGAGGGCACTTTAATAGTTCCGCAGTTTGTGCTACGGGAGCTGCAGCTGGTGGCCGACTCCTCCGATTCGCTCAAGCGGAATCGCGGCCGTCGGGGGCTGGACATTCTGCAGCGGCTGCAGAAGATCAGCAGCGTGCAGGTACAAATCATCGAGGACGATTTTCCCCATATCCGCGCTGTCGACATGAAGCTCATCGAGCTCGCGAAAGCCTTGGACGCCAAGATCATCACCAACGACTTCAACCTCAACAAGATCGCCCAGCTTCAGGGGGTCACGGTGCTGAACGTCAATGAGCTGGCCAACGCCTTGCGGCCGGTAGTGCTGCCCGGCGAGACGATGCGCGTCTTCATCCTCAAGGAGGGCAAGGAATATAATCAGGGCGTTGCCTATTTGGACGATGGCACCATGGTTGTGGTCGACAACGCGCGGAAGATGATCTCCAAGACCATTGATATCGCCGTCACCAGTGTACTGCAGACTACCGCCGGGAGGATGATCTTCGGCAAATATGACGACCGTCCCAAGGTGGAGGCGATTCATCAGTAAGAATTCCAGGTTCCGCGCGGCGTTTGCGGCTACATTGACCGCCTTCGCTCCGACTCGCCGAAGCTTGAATCCTCGATGAACATTGCCATCATTCCCGCCGCCGGACTGGGCACGCGCATGGGAGGGGCCACGCCCAAACAGTTCTTGATGCTCGAGGGCGTTTCCATCCTCATCCATACGCTGAGGAAATTCGCGGCCGCGGAGGGGATTGACGAGGTGTACGTTGCCCTCCGCGCCGGAGACATTGACCGTGTGCGTCTGGATATCGAGCGCGAACGCTTCATGCGTCCTCTGCGTCTCGTCACGGGTGGTGAAAGCCGGCAGGAAACAGTCATGCGGGCTCTCGAGGCGGCACCTCCAAAGACGGAACTCGTGGTAGTGCACGATGCGGTGCGGCCTTTCGTGACGGCGGAGATGATTGGGCAGGTTATAGCGCAAGCGCGGAAGGATGGAGCCGCAATCCTTGGCATTCCAAGCGTTGACACAGTCAAGCAAGTTGAGCGTCAAGTCGTGCTGGGCACGATACCCAGGGAGCGGATCGTCCTGGCGCAGACGCCCCAGGCGTTTCGCTATTCGGTCCTGCGCGAGGCTCTGGCGCGGGCCGCGGCCGACGGCTTTAGCGGCACAGACGAATCCAGCCTCGTGGAGCGCCTGGGACATCGGGTGACGGTTCTCATGGGCTCCGACCGCAACATCAAAATCACCAAACCTTCGGACCTCCCACTAGCGCGCCTTTATCTGGCAGAAGAACGAGAGCGAAATACGGCAAAGGTCCAAGGATGAAAGGCAAAGAAACGCCCCTTGCCCCCCCTGCCCTCTTGCGCGCGGGCATCGGCAACGATATCCACCCGCTGGTGCCCGGACGTCCCTTGGTCTTGGGCGGCGTCCTCATTCCGTTTGACAGGGGGCCGCAGGGGCATTCGGACGGTGACGCGCTGGCCCACGCCATTTGCGACGCGCTGTTAGGCGCCGCGGGGTTAGGCGACATGGGCACCCACTTCTCAGACGCGTCGCGAAAATGGCGCAATGCATCCAGTTTGGAGTTCCTCCGGCGAGCGCGCACGCTCCTGGATGCTGCGGGATGCAGCATCAACAACATCGACGCCACCGTCAGCATTGAAAAGCCAAAGCTGAGGCGGTACATCGCTGGTATGCGTGAAGCCGTAGCCCTGGCGCTGGGCGTCGAGCCCGGACGAGTGAGCATCAAAGCCAAGCGAGGCGAAGGCCTGGACGCCGTGGGGCGGGGCGAAGCCGTACGTGCCGATGCGATTGCCTTAGTGGAAGCTTCCGTGAAGCAGCCCCGCGCGCGAGTAGCAACGCGTCGCCAGCGAAGTAGGTGAAGGCTCGCGATGAAACTCGCCAGACGGTACTTGATCTCGGGAAGGGTGCAGGGTGTGGGATACCGCTATTTCGCCGAGCGCTGCGCCCGCGAGCTGGGTATTTGCGGCTACGTGCTGAACCGCCCCGATGGATCGGTGGAAGTGTACGCCATCGGTGATCAGCATAGGCTTGAAGCGTTCAAGAAGCGCCTAGCGCAAGGGCCGCCCAGTGCCCGCGTGAAACGCGTTGACGAGATCGAGGAAGCGGTCGACGAGCGTTACACAGATTTTACGATCGAGAGCAGTTGGTGACGAAAGCCAAACCGCCTCTTCTGGTCAGACATCGCCTGCAAGGCCCGCGGTGACTGGCTGCCGATGGCGTCCTGCTCACTGCGCGTGGCACCTTCCCGTTTCAGTCGAACTCGCGCGAGGCGTTCTCCAAGCGCTTGAGAATTTCTGCAAGTCGCGGAGGAAACTTTCCACGACCGTCTGGACATCGTCCAGCTTACCGGTAAAGAAGTGGTCGGCGCCGTCGACCCAGTGAATACGCTTGGGTTCGGGCAGGGCTTGAAATAGAGCTTGGACTGCCGCCCGAGGGCCATACTCGTCTTCCGTACCCTGAACGATAAGTTTGGGCTTGCTCATGTCCTGGAGGAACCCAAAGTCCATCGAGCTGACCGGGAGACCGAGCCCGACAAGCGCCGTAACCCGGTCATCCCCTGACCCGACGGCCAGCCCGACCCACGACCCAAATGAGAATCCCATGAGACAGACTGGCACCCCGGGAAAGCGGCTCTGCAGATAGTCGAGGGCGGCCCGAACATCCTCCTGCTCCCCTAGGCCGTGTCCGAAACTACCGGTGCTCTTTCCAACGCCGCGGAAGTTGAAGCGCAGCGCGGGTAGGCCTGCCAGAACCGCTGCCTTAGCCACGCGGAAGACAACCTTGGTGTGCATAGTTCCCCCGTAAAGCGGGTGCGGAGGGCACACTAATGCTGCAGAGCGCACTTCAGCCTGCGGATTCCACTCCAGCAGCGCTTCGAGCGACCCGGCCGGTCCGGGAATTTCCAGGCGTTCGATCTTCGTGGCGTGCCTCCTCGCTGTCTAGGAGATGTTAGGCCGATGGCGGAAGGAAAGTCCGCTGTCTTTTTCACTGGCTTGGCTCGTAGCCCAACCGGCTGAGTAGGCGATTCAAACAAGCCGGGCAGCGGTTTGGGACTAGCCGCAGGCCGCGCTAGCTTCTCCCCACAAACCACCGCCGAGCGCCAGACTGCGATTGCAACGCGCGGCCACCAGAGCTCATCGAACCAAGGGGGTACGGCATGTCTGGATCGACTGCACGAAATGGCCGATGGCGTACGTTCGCGGTCCTGGTAGTTGCAGCCTGGGCCTCGACAAGTTTCGCCCTGGGCACCGCTCAGGATGGCGTCTCTGGACTGCCGCCCACGCTCTCCCTAAAGGCGGAACCCGCACCTTCGGTGCCCACCCTCGACGACACGGCCCGGCGCCTACGGGTCCAATCCACGCTGGTGACTGCGCCGGTTACGGTGCTAGACGCGGCCGGCAACTTCGTCTACGGCCTGGGTCAAGATGATTTCCAAGTATTGGACAACGGCGTCCCGCAGCAGATCGCACGTTTCAGTGAGGACGCGACCGGAGACATCGCGGCGGTCATCGTCGTTCAAGCAAATGAGTCCGTAGCTCCGCTCTTGGATCAGGTACGCCCGCTCGGCTCCATATTCTCCAGCCTGCTCTTGGGCGAGCGCGGCCGCGCGGCGGTTATCTTCTTCTCTGACCGTGTCCAGGTGGCCCAGGACTTTTCCAGTTCGGCGGACCAGCTCGCGGCCACCCTCAGAAGCGTACAACCGCACGGAACGGACGATCGACTCAACGACGCCCTGGACCGTGCCGTGGCGCTTCTGGAAAAGTGCCCCAAGGATGAGCGCCGCATCATCGTGGCCTTTTCGGACGGCTCCGATCACGGCAGTGAAACTAAGCCTGAAGAGGTGGTGCGCCACGCGACAGGGGCGGGCGTCACCATCTATGGCCTGGGCTTCAACCCTGCTGAAGCGGTGCTCCTGCAGAAGCCCCAGGAGGAACGCCGCAGCGCGATCGACAATAACCTCGGTTTGCCCACGCCCCCTGGCATGGTACGCACTCCCGACACCCTCGCCGCCACCCACGCCACGGGCGTCCCTATTGTCCCCATCATCCTAGCCACCGGCGAAATAGTGCGCTCCACGGCGGTTCCCAGCTTGCTTGACTTCTACGCCGGCTATACCGGCGGCGTTTACTATTCCCATTGGTCCAAGAAGGCCCTTCAAGACCAGTTGAGCCGTGTGGCCTCGGAGGTGCACAGCCAGTACGAACTCGCCTACATCCCTGACACGCTTGCTGCTACGGGGTTTCATCGCATCGAGGTCAGAGTACAGCGTCCGGGGATGCGAGTGCGCACGCGAGCAGGGTACTTCTATTCAGGGAGGACCGAGGGACAGAGGGTGCGGCAGCCCTGACAGCCAATCGGCCTATTCGTATTCCTGATACTCCTTCACTTCCACTCGCTTCCCGGTCTTTAGATCAAGCTCGGCCAGATAGGGAAGCATGGTGCTGGGTTGGACTTCCCAGACGGCCGCGTGTGTCTTGCCGCCGGCGCCAAAAACCACCGCGAAGTAGCGGTTGCGTTTGCCTCGACTCCCCCCCGAAGGCGGCTTGAGCTTCCACCCCAAATCCATCTTCCGCACTTTGCGGCTGACGTCGGGCCGATACTGCATCAGGGTGATGGACGAGTAGGGAATGGTTAGGGTCTCTTGCGCGCACTTGAACGTCAAGGTGGAGGTGTTCATTTCGATGGGCCCTTGGCACCCAGGTGTAATCTGTTCGGTGCCACCGACATATTTAAACGCCGGGCGTGAGGGCTCTTTGCCCGAGGCCACCACCGCGACAGCCAAGAAAGCCACGGCGAAGCCACGGCTCCAACGAAAGAGCTCCCTTTCACCCTTGGTCGTCACATCCAAACTTCGGTGTATCCCCCTCATGGTTTCTGAACAGGCCATGCGTCGTCCACCTTCACGTTGACGTCCAGGTACCATGGGACGTCGAGGTTACCCCAGCGAGCTGGACGAAACTTCCAAGCGTCGAGCTGCCGGCAGGCGAGTGCAAATTCATCCGCGCGGCCGGACAGCGGTGTAGCATCGAGTACCCGCCCGTTATCGCCGACTAGCACACGCAAGCGCACCGAAGCACCCGGCGACGGTTCAGCCAGCGGCGTAAGCAGTTCGGGCGGGCGCACTTGACGCGCCAAGTCGCGTTCTGGCTCCCGGGGTAAGTGTTCTACCCTCACGTCGCGAAGTACGAAGTTCACGTCGACGATCGTTTGAAACCCCGTAGCTCCGCTGGGGGTTGCAAGCGGCCGGTAGGTCCAGCGCCGCACCGCGTCCAGCGCTGCGGCGGCCAGAAGCGGATGACCCGCAAGCACATGTACCGCACTGACTCGGCCCGATCCTTCCACGGTGACCTTCAGCCTGACCCGACCCCAAATGTAGTTCGCTTTAGCGATAGCGGGATACTTGGGCACCACCTGGTGAATCAAAAGCTTTGACGCGGCCTTGGGATCCAGCTGCAGCGGGGCCCCTTGGACTGGATGGGCGGCTGACTGGGTTGGGAACGGAGCAGTGAGCAGTCCAAAAAGCAGGAGAGCTGCGGCTGGGTTTCGTCCTTGCCGGGAGTGCTCTTCAGGTGTGCGACTCGAAGATGACTTGGGCCACCACATAGTGCTCGGCGTGGGAGATGGACACCGACATGCGCGCCACCCCTAGCTCACGTGCCGTCTCCTGGGCGCGGCCGCTCAGCACGAGCTCCGGCTTGCCGCTCGGCTGATGCGTGATCTCCACATCCAGCCAGCGGACACCTTGGCCCCACCCTGTGCCCAGGGCCTTGAAAGCTGCTTCCTTTGCGGAGAAGCGAGCAGCGTATCGCTCAACCTTGTTTTTGAACTTTTCGCAGTAGGCGATCTCGTTGGGCGTACAGATGCGCTGAATGAAACGCCGGCCGTAGCGCTCAATGGACTGCTGAATGCGCTTCGTCTCGGCGATGTCCACTCCGGTTCCAACGATCATAAGACCTTGGTTCGGACCCAGGCAACCGGCCTGGATGACCGGCGTCGCTCACGGTCCTCTAGAGCTGGTGTGGTCGGGCCAGCTTCCGCTTCCTCGTACCCCGTGACGGCATGCCAGCGGGCTTGGTCAAAGAAACGTCCCACCAGGCGCTCCAGTTCAAGCTCTTGGTAAAGCTCCAGGGCAGGCGAGCTTGAAGCTGGTGACGGGGAACCGATTGGGAGGCGAGAGTTCGAGGGTCAGTGGCGAGTTTGCTCAGCACGCGGCTTGTAAGAGGCTGAGCGTGATCTTCAATCATGCGAATCAGATGTGCCAATAACATTCCCCAATCGAGGCCTCCTGACCAATCGGCATTCACCAGCCACCCTCTTCAAAATAACAAATCGAAAATGCGATTTCAAACCACGCCTGACAACGCATCCGTGGATTGGCTGACAGTCTCGAAGGCACGGAGCAGTTCAGCTTCCTGGGCTTCGAACACCGTTCGGAGGTCGACCAGCACGCGACCGCGCTCGACGCGGACAATCACCGGAGGGTTATAAGTGCGCAGGCGAGCGGCGAGCTGGGAGGCGCCAAAGGTGGAATGGGTAATGGCGACTAAGCGGGTTGGCAAGCACTGTCCCGGCGTCGAGCCGCCACCCATCACGGATTCGCCTTCCTCCACGTGTGTGGAAAATCCCGGCAGCGCCGCCACGCGACGCGCAAGCTCTTCGGCGCGGCGGGCAAGAGTCTCGTAAGGAAGGCGCAGCATGCGCAGTGCCGGAACAGCGTCCAGGTCCCCGCGCAGGTAAAGGGCCACGGTTGCCTCCAGGGCAGCAATCGTGAGCTTGTCGACGCGCAGAGCGCGGAAGAGCGGATTACTGCGAATACGCGCCAGCAGCTCTCGCTTGCCGACCAGAACGCCCGCTTGGGGTCCGCCCAGCAACTTGTCGCCGCTGAAGGTGACGACGTCGACGCCGGCACGCAAGCTCACCCCTGCCGGCGGCTCGTCGCGCAACCCGAAGGGTTCGAGGTCGACCAGACAACCGCTGCCGAGGTCCTCGACAAGAAGCAGGCCGTGACGCTGAGCCACTTCGACCAGTTCTTCGAGTGGCGGGCGCTCCGTGAAGCCGACGATGCGGAAGTTGGAGGGGTGGACGCGCAGCAGCACGCGGGTGTGCTCGTTGATGGCGGCCGTGTAGTCGGCCGCCCGCGTGCGGTTGGTGGTGCCCACCTCACGTAGCTTGGCGCCACTGCGACTGCAGATGTCCGGGATGCGGAACGAGCCTCCGATCTCGATCAGCTCGCCCCGTGAAACTAGGACCTCGCCTCCTGCGGCCAGGGTGTTGAGCGCCAGGAACACCGCCGCCGCATTGTTGTTGACCACCAGCGTGGCTTCCGCACCGAGGAGGCGCGCGAAGAGCTGGCTCGTGTGCGAGTCGCGTTTGCCGCGTTGGCCGGTGTCCAGGTCGTATTCGAGGTTCGAGTACTGGGTAGCCACTTCGACGATGCGCTGGGCAGCCTCGCGGGCCAGCGGGGCACGACCCAAGTTGGTGTGGAGGATCACGCCCGTGGCATTGATGACAGGGCGCAGGGAGAATTGAGCCGCCCGGCTGGCCGTGTTGGCGATCTCCGCTTCCAGCTCTTCTAACGAGATTTCCCTGGCCAAGCCGCGGGAGAGTCGATCGCGCGCCCGGTTAAGCACCTCTCGGGTTGCTTCCAGCAGGTGCCGCCGCCCGATCTTTCCAGCCAGCACGGCGAGCGCGTCGCGGCCTAACAACTCATCCACCGAAGGTAGTCGGCGAAGTAAACTCGCTCTTTCGTCGCTCCCAGGAAGAGACATAAGACGAGGCCCGGAGAGAATTCGGGCCAAGGAATCAGCCATCGGCGAAGCCGTACCGGTCAGCGACCCGCCCCGCGCTAGAAAGCCGCATGGACTCCAGCAAAACGTTCTTGGGCAGTCGCACGGGTGTCAGTGCTCGAAGGCGACTTGTTTCACGCGCGCCAGGGGAATCGAGAAGTCAAACACCTCTGGGCTCGCAGGATCGTAGTGGTCGGTAATACCTAAGAGGCGCGCCTCAACCGCCTGGTGCGCGGATATGAGTAACCTACCTTCCTTGACGGTGCCTTCGGTCGAGGTCACCTTAAGGTGATCACCCTGTACGTCCAACCTAGCAATCTCGGCAAAATCCAGCTCGCCGGCACCCCCATCGTCGAAGAGCATGGGAAGACTAGTACGGGCGGGGATCGATTCCAGCAGCGAGCCGCGCCCGCCCGGCGGGTAGAAGTCCAGATAGACGTCATACAGGCGGGTCGACTTCCCAGATTGATCCGTAACCGTGGCCGTGAAGCCGAAGCGCTTCCACACGGCGACAATTCTCTGCCGTTCCGCTTCGTTGCCGGTCTCGGCACTGTAGGGCAAACTTCCCTGGTTGAGAGCGACTTTTGTGATGCGCCGTTCCTTCAGGTCGAAGTGTTTGTAGACAAGGAAGTAAGAGTCGTCCCGCAGGACAATCGCATCACGCTGGATCACTTGACGCCTGCCCTGGGCATCCGTCTGAATCACAGTGTCGGCATCAAGAGCAGCGAGCCCCACGTTCAGCGTGAGGGCAATTAGGACCGTGCGATGGCCCATCAGGGATTCTCCGCGCGTGACCCGTAGGCGAGGGAATCCATGGATTCCCCGCCTTAGCTGGCCTTCTTCTTTTTGACCTTCAGTTCGGTCGGCACGGTCCCGGTAATCGCCTGCAAATCCTGCTGCGCCTCAGCCGCGTACTTGCCGTTAGGATCCAGTTGCAGGTAGGTCTGGAAAGCCTCGACGGTGCCGGGAGCTGGCAACGGCTTGCCATCCGGCGTCATGCTGAGCTTGCCCATCAAGGCCCGCCCCATTAGGAAGTAGGCATCCGCATACTTGGGATCGGCTTCCGTGGCCTTCTTAAAGGCTGCGGCCGCTTCGTCCATCTTACCCGAGTTGTACATGATGGCGCCGAGGTTGTAGTAGGCGCGCGATGCGTTTGCCGGGTCGAGTTGCGCCGACTTTTCAAATTCCGCTTGAGCCTCTGCGATCTTGCCAGTATTGGCGTATACACTACCTAAGCCGTTGTGCAGAGTAGCATCATTGGGATTCATTGCCAGAGCTTTCTGGTATAACTCGACGGCCTTGGGATAGTTTTTTGCCTGGTTGTAGCTATCGGCGGCCAAGGTGAGCACCGCCAGAAGGTTCCTGTCCTTCGCCAGCGGAATGGCCTCCTCAAATTTCGCCGCCGCCGCGGCATAGTCCTTCTGAGCGCGCAGGGCCTGCCCTTGCTCGAAAAGTTGCTTCAAGCCGGCGAATTGCTTCTGCTCCTTGGCCTGTTCTTCCGCCTGCCGCTTCAGCTCGGGGTTGGATTGGATGGCCTTCTCCTGTTCCTGCTTCTGCAGCGCCATCTCCTTGGGCAGATCGAAGTTCACCTCCGTCGGATCACCGAGGTCAACGTGATGGGTGATGTAGAACAGGGTCTTACCGTCCGGATCCTGCAGCGTAATCTTGTAGTTTCCAGGCTGCAGACCAACATACACGTAGTTACCCTTCTTGTCGGTCTTGGTTTTGTAGACGCCCTTGATTTCCTGGCGTTCGATGATCACCGGGCACTTCACGCAAGGGCTGCCGTCCTGCAGGGTAGCCTTACCGGTCAGGCCCCCCGTTTGGCCGAAAGCCACCGGCGCTGTGGCCAGCGTTGCCCATACGAGCGCTACGCCCGCTTTCACGATGCGTGGGTAAGGCATGTGTACCTCCTTGAGGTTAGACGCCTGGTGCCTCATTGTAGCTGCTCAGGTCGAGAGACTCAACCGTGAAGGCGAACCAAGTCGTAGGCGGATGGAGTACCACGCCCATCAGCCCTCTCGCGCAACGATTTGTTCCGACGCCGCTCTCGATTTTTCAATAACTTATCCGGTTCGTTTCGTCAAATTAACATTTTGCCGCGCAGCGGCGGCTTTCTCCCGGATACCTTGAGCAACACGGGTCGACGAGCCATACATCGGTGGCCAATAGCGACGAACGTCCACCGGCTAAAGGTTTCCGACAATCGTCACCTTGTTTGCACTGTTTACATTCCGGACCGGATTCTTCGGGGGACCGGGGCCGATTCCCTTCGCACGGCTCCTTGCGGGGATTGTGCAACCCCTTAGGTATCCGCCGTAGAATGACGGTGTGGACCTTTCGTTAATCATTAAGCGGCGTGCACTCGAAATAGGGTTTGATTTGGTGGGGGTAGCCGGGCTTGAAGCAGCCCGCCAGGACCTCGAATTCGCCCGCGCGTGGGTCAACCGTGGCTTGGGCGGAACGATGGACTACCTCAAGAATCCGAAGCGGGATGATCCGCGCCGCATCTTGCCCTCGGCAAAGTCCGGCGTCTGCGTCGGACTGGTCTACAACACGCCGTTCCCCTATTCCACTGAGGTAGGCGAGGGCCAAGTTGTGAAGCGGACGGAGGATTCAGAGGCCGGGATCCCGGAGCGGTGCGCTCTGGGCGCGGACTGCGCGGCCCCTCATCCCGAGCAGTCTCGCGCCTGGATCTCTCGCTACGCTTGGGGCCGCGACTACCACGAGGTCATGCGCGCGAAACTCGAGCAGCTTCGTGCTGCCATGGAGGAACTTGCGCCGGGCGTGGAGACGCGCGTCTACGTGGACACGGGTCCGGTGGTAGAAAGGGCACTGGCTCGATTTTCCGGAATCGGATGGATGGGGAAAAACACCTGCCTCATCAACGAAGAAAAGGGTTCGTGGTTCTTCCTCGGCGTGATTCTGACCAGCCTTGAGCTGCCACCGGATCAGCCAGCGCCGGACCGCTGCGGCTCTTGTACGCGTTGCCTGCAAGCTTGCCCCACGGGAGCGCTGATTGCACCCTATGTGATGGACGCATCGCGCTGCATCTCCTATTTCACCATCGAGCTGAAGGAATCGATCCCCGCTGACTACCGGCGCTCCCTTGGCCCGAACGTGTTCGGGTGCGATATATGCCAGGACGTATGCCCCTGGAACCGCCCCTTATCTTTGGGAGATCCCCAGCGTGTCTGCCAAGGCAAGCCCGGTCTTACCCGGCTGGCTGAATTCCGGCCTCTGGTCCTGGAGCGCGCGCGAACCCAAGCCGCACCGACCACAGAGGGCGGGCTACCTGCGCAGCCCGGCACTTCCCTCTTCCGCCCACCGCTCGAGTTTCTCGCTTCCTTGACAGAGGAGGACTTCCGGCGGCTCTTCGCGCATTCACCCCTGCAGCGCGCGAAGTACCGTGGCTGGCTGCGGAACTTGTGTATTGCTGCCGGCAACTCCCGGGACCGTCGCCTGGTCCCTTGGCTCGAAAGGCTGAGGTGCCATCCCGACGCCACGGTGAGTGAGCACGCCGCCTGGGCCCTGCAAGAAATTCTTGGTTCTCCTGCAGCTTGACTTCAAAGGGTGCGGGTGACGATTTGGAGCGATCGCGGCTTGTCAGGATCGAGACCCTTCGTCTCAGCCAGGAGGGCGGCAAAGAGCTGGCCGGGAACGATGTAGGGAATGGGGGTGTACAGCTCGGGAATCGCTCCGGGCACGAGGATGGCCCTGGTAGCGGGAGGCAGAGGGGCACCCTCGGAGGAGATCAGCAGGGTCTCGGCTCGCAGTCGGCGTAGTCGGAGGGCCAGGCTCTTCAGTCCGGCGAAGGTGCGGCCGGGGGGCATGAAGATCAGCACGGGAAAGTCCCGCTCTATCAGCGCGATGGGACCGTGCAGGAAATCGGCAGAAGAGAAGCGCTCGGCGACGACGTAGCAGGTCTCCATCAGCTTCAGCGCTAGCTCAAACGCGTTGGCATAATTCAAGCCCCGTGCCACGACGGCGCATTGGCGCATGTAGCGGTAGCGCGGAACTAAGTCCTCGAGGGTGTGGGCTAGCGCCAGCGCGGACTGAACGTGGCTGGGAATCTCACTGATGCCCTCCGCCGTGACCTCACGACCCAGTGCGGAAGCAAGCAGGTACAGCACTAGGAGCTGCCCCGTGTAAGTCTTGGTGGCGGCAACAGACCGCTGCCGCCCGGCCCGGACAAGGAATACCTCGTCGACCACCTGGGCCATTCGGGACTTGGCTTCGTTGGTGATTCCAACGGTGTACGCCCCGTGGCGGCGGGACGCTTCCAGCACCCGGTTGATGTCCTCACCCTCGCCCGATTGCGAGATGCCCACCACGAGCGTGTCCTTCAAGCTGAGCCGGGCGTGGTAGAGGGTATAGATGGACGGCGCGGCTAGCGAGACGGGGATGCCAGTGGTGAGCTCGATGAGGTAGCGCCCGAAAAGGGCGGCATTGTCTGACGTACCGCGCGCCACGAGCACCGCCAGACGGAAGTTCCGTTGCCGGGCGAACCGGCCGAATTCCGCTGCATGATCGCGCTCGGCCTCGAACGTCCGCCGCAGCGCTTCTGGCTGCTGGCGAATCTCCTCCAGCATGCGAGACATGGTGGCATTATACCCGCTAGCGAGAGGGCGGAGTTGATCCGGTTGGCTTTTCTGGTGAGTACGTCGCGGTGGGACTTGCAGCGGGTAGCCTGCCGGGCCCAGTCTCGCCGATGTAGTTGCCTTGTTCCGCCCTAGTCCTTGACAGCTGTGCGAAGGTCCCTTTAGAATTCTCTATTTGCTACCCGGTACCGATCAGCGCAAGGTTGACCATGGACAAAAAGAAAGTAGAGATGTACCGCAAGCGGCTCCTGGAGAAGCAGGAGGAGCTCTTGCGGCTGCTCTCGAAGACGGACCACGACGGGCGCGAGGCCGATGACGAGGGCACGCAGGATATCGCTGACAAGGCTGCCAACGCTTACACCAAAGAATTCCTCTTCCACCAGAGCGACGACCATCGGCGAATGCTGCAGTTAGTGAACGAGGCCCTCGAACGCACCCGGAACGGCTCCTACGGGTTATGCGTCGCCTGCAACCAGGAGGTCCAGGTGAAGCGCCTCGATGCTGTACCTTGGGCGCGGCATTGCATCGAGTGCCAGGAAAAGCAGGACCAGGGCTTGCTGTAGTTCCTGTGTGATGCCTCCACAGCCCTCGCCGCTTGAAAGCTTCCCTGTCCCTCACTACTCGTCGCTAACCCGGTTCTTGCCCACCACTCTAGAGCTGGCACGGCAGGCGTGGGATGCCCTCTTCTCGCTCATCTTTCCTTCTGCTTGCCCCCTTTGTGCCGTTGAGCTCACCCTGCCTTCCTCCTGCGGCATCTGCGGGGCCTGCTGGGCAAGTCTCAAGCCCTGGAACGGCCCGGCGTGCCGCCAATGTGGCCTGCCCTTCGCTTCGGCCCGGCCTGGCGAATCCGAAGAGGCGCTTTGCGCTCCATGCCGGCGCCAGGAATTCGAGTTTGACCTGGCGCGCAGCTACGGCCTCTACGCCGGCTCGTTGCGTGATCTGATCTTGCTGCTGAAGTACCACCGGCGCGAGCGGCTCGGTCGTAGACTGGGGCAGTTGCTGGCCTTCGTGCACCCGACCGAGGCGTCTGATCCGGAGCCTTTGCCCCTGCGCATCGTCCCCGTGCCGCTCCATCCAGCCAGGCAACACGAGCGCGGGTACAACCAGTCGGAACTCTTAGCCCGTGGCTTCCTCCGTAGCTTGCACCGGGCTCACCGGGGAGCCGAGCGCCCGCGCCTTGAGACCGGCTGCCTGACTCGCGTCCGGCCCACCGTTCCACAGAGCGGCCTGGACCCCCAGGCGCGCCGGGAAAACGTGCGGGGGGTCTTCGCCGTTCGAAATCCGGAAAAGGTCCGTGGTTGCCGGGTGATCCTAGTGGATGACGTGATGACCACAGGGGCCACCGTCTCCGCTTGCGCGGCGGCTTTAAAGCGAGCCGGAGCCCAACAGGTGTTCGCCTTGACCCTCGCGCGCGCGACCCCCCAATTCCCTAGCTGAGCCCATCGTTTCGCGAGCGTTGCTTCGAGGCGGGAATGCCCAGGGTAAAATGGCGAGAACCGGGCACTCGAGCCCAGCGTGCGGCCCGAAGGGGCCGACCCAACGGTCAAGAAGCAAGGATAAGAGAGCAGAACGGCGGGCGGCACCAGACACAGCGCCGAAGCTCGGCCGGTGTTAACATCGATTTTGTATGCGCATGGTTCGTGTCCGGTTTGCGCCCAGTCCTACGGGCTACCTTCACGTCGGGAACGCGCGCACCGCTCTCTTTAACTGGCTGTTTGCGCGGCATCACCAGGGCGTTTTCGTTCTGCGAATTGAGGATACGGATGTGGAGCGCTCAGAAGCGCGCCACGAAGCGCAGCTGATCGAGGACCTGCGTTGGTTCGGGCTTGACTGGGACGAAGGGCCCGACGTTGGCGGAGCTTTCGGTCCCTATCGCCAGTCGGAGCGCCAAGCGATTTACGCACGCTACGCGGTGCAGCTGATCGACGCGGGGCGTGCCTACTACTGCTTCTGCTCGCCGGAGCAGCTCGAGGCAGAGCGCCAAGCGGCGCTGGCAGCAGGGCAACAGCCCAAGTATTCCGGTCGCTGCCGCACCCGCCCGCGCGAGGAGGCAGCACGCAAAGTGGCCGAGGGCCAGCCGGCCTCCCTCCGGCTAAAGATCGCGCCGGGAGATCTTGCGTGGAACGACCTGGTGCACGGGTGGGTGAGTTTCTCGAGTGACGTGATCGGCGACTTCATCCTGCTGCGCTCGGATGGCCACCCTGCTTACAACTACGCGGTGGTGATCGACGACCACCTTATGCAGATCAGCCATGTGATTCGCGGCGACGACCACATCTCCAACACCCCGCGCCAGCTCGCGCTTTACGCCGCCCTCGGCTGGCAGCCGCCTCAGTTCGCGCACCTTTCCACTATTCTGGGTCCGGATCGCGCGCGGCTCTCCAAGCGCCACGGCGCGACATCGTTACAGAACTTCCGTGACCTGGGCGTCCTGCCTGAGGCCTTGCGCAACTACGTGGCCCTGCTGGGGTGGTCATCTCCCGAGGAGAACCGGGAGATTTTTACTTCGGCGGAGCTCATCCAGCAGTTTTCCCTCGAGCGGGTTAGCAAGAGTCCAGCCGTGTTTGACAACGCGAAACTCTACTGGATGAACCGCTACTACTTGAAGCAAACGCCGACCTCGCGGCTGATCGAGCTCAGCATCCCCTTTCTGGTGCGGGCGGGCTATTTGGCGGAGCCAGCGAAGGTGCAAGGCCTTGAGCCCTGGCTGGAACGCGTACTCAACGCCGTTTTGAAGAACCTCGACACCTTGAGCCAGCTGCCTGAAGCGACGCGCCTCATCTTCCACTACGACGCCGCTGAGATCGTGCGCCATGAGGCGACAAGGCCGGTGGCAGAAGACAAAGGGTCGCGAGCTGTGCTCGAGGCATTCATTCCTAAGGTGATGGAGCTCGGCGATTTGACCTATCAGCGATTCCGCGAGATCGCCAAGCAGGTGGAGCGTGAGACCGGTAAGAAGGGCCATGACCTATTTCACCCTATCCGCGTGGCACTCACCGGCGCCGTCTCCGGTCCTGAGCTCGAGAAGCTGATTCCGATCTTCGAAGCGGGCGCGAAGCTTCACCTGGTGCCGCGGGTGAAGAGCTGTGCCGAACGGCTGCGCGAGTTCGCCGAGGCGGCGCATTTAGCCGTCGCGCCGAGGCCCGCATGAAGGGGGGTGAGTCCACTCTCAAGTCCGAAGCCCTGTACGGCATTAACGCCGTGCGCGAGGCCATCGGCCAGCGGCCGATCGAATACGTGATGGTGTCGGCAGGGCACCACGGCCCGCGGATCCAGAAAGTGATCGATACCTGCCGTGCCGCGGGCGTTCCGGTACGGTTCCTGCCGGCTTCCGCGCTGGCGCGCCTCGCCGGAACTCCACATCATCAGCACGTGGTGGCCATTTGCCCGGCGCGAAGCTATGACCGCTTCGAGGATCTGCTGAAGGGCCCTCAGCCGCTGATCGTCGCCCTGGACGGTGTCGAGGACCCCGCTAACCTCGGCGCCATCGTCCGTACGGTCGTCGCGGCGGGCGCGAGCGGCATCGTCATTCCGGAGCGCCGGGCGGCAGGCCTTTCTCCTGCGGTGGCGCGAGCGGCCGCGGGAGCGCTCGAGCACGCCCGCATCGCCCGGGTACCCAATCTGGTGGCGGCGCTTGTCCGCTTAAAGGAAGAGAGGTTTTGGGTTTATGGATTTGAACCAGGAGCGCCCAAGAGCTATCTGCAGCTCGATTATCGCGGCCCCTGCGTTGCGGTCTTAGGCGGCGAAGCGCTGGGTCTGCACCGCCTGGTACGCGAGGCGTGCGATGAGCTCGCCAGTGTGCCGCTTTATGGGCCCGTGCAATCCCTGAACGTATCCGTGGCAGCGGCGATCATCCTCTACGAAGCGGCGCGCCAGCGGGCCGCTGCTTCGCGGGGCGAGCGGTCGTGCTAACAGCGCCGAAACTGACAATCACTGGCTACCAGCCGAGGGCCGCACCCTGCAGGGCTCCTGAATTCGCTAGCTCGAAGCCATCTCTCTTCATTGGCGTCGGCTCCACGCTGTCTTGTGGTTCGTTAACGAGATGCGCCGCCTCAGGGGTGCCCGCAGCCGTTCTCGAGACTGGCCTCGCACCGGCCAGATAGATGGCCGGAAGCTTTCCCTAGCTGGCAAATTTCTTGACACCCTGCCGTTTCCTTTATAGGAGGCTGCAAGTGCCTATCGAGCATGGTGCTCTGGCCCGTCGCGGAGCGTGCGGCGCCATCACCAGGGTGCCTTTACCGGGCTGGAGCACAGGAACTTCCATAGCTTAGACTGCCCTGGCCTTTGTAACCGTCAGGCTGCTGCTTGCGAAACGGTCCGAGGACCCGAGGCAAGCAGCCAAGTGTCGACCACCTTATAATTGAGAGATGAAGTCAAGCGTCGGAGCTCGCTGAGTCAGCCCGCCGGTGATGACCCTGAGGTACGCCAAGTTGAACGAAGACAGACTAAATGCATCAGGAGTGGCCATTGCCAAGAATGAGCCTGCCGCGCTTGCGCAGAGCACGGACGCCGTGCTGGTCCGCGGGGCGCGGGTCCACAACCTGCGGAACATCGACTGCGAAATTCCACACAATCGAATGACGGTGATCACCGGCGTCTCGGGCTCCGGCAAGTCCAGTTTAGCCTTCGATACTATTTACGCTGAAGGGCAGCGCCGTTATGTCGAATCACTCTCTGCCTACGCGCGGCAGTTCCTCGAGCGTATGGAGAAGCCGGACGTTGACGAAGTGGCAGGCATTGCGCCAGCGGTCGCTATCCGGCAGAAGAACACTACACGCAATCCCCGCTCCACTGTCGCCACCGCCACCGAAATCTACGACTACTTGCGGCTGCTCTTCGCTCGGGTGGGTGAAACGGTGTGCGCACAGTGCGGCCAAGTGGTGCGCCGGGACACCCCAGACGACGTAGCCGATCGCCTTCTAGCGTTTGAACCCGGGCAGCGATTCTACGTCCTTTTTCCCCTTCGGCCTGCCGCCGAAACAGCCCGTTTCACGCCCGACGCACCGGCCCGCCACGGCTCCTCAGCGAGTGTTTTGCGGCGCCGCGGAAGCAAGACGCGCGCCAATCCGTCGACGGAAGCAGCGCCGGGGCACGATGCCGCACGCGAGGTGAGCGAGGCGTTGAAGACCAGGTTATTCGACCTTCGCCAGCGGGGCTTCAACCGTCTTTATCAACAGGGGCGCGTATCCGAGTTCTCAACTCCCGAGTCGCTGTTGGATATCGACTTCGCGCAGCCAGTCTACGTCCTGGTGGATCGCCTATCCGTTTCCCCGGACGTCCGCCAGCGGCTGATCGACTCGGTTGAACTCTGCTACCGCGAGGTCGGCGAGGCCATCCTGGAATTCGTAGGTGCTACTCCCGAAGCCCCCGCTCCGAATTGCCAGGCCCGCCTGGTGTTCAACGAGCGTTTCGAGTGCAAGAACTGCGGCCTCACCTACCAAGAGCCGGAGCCACGCCTCTTTTCCTTCAACAGTCCCTTCGGCGCCTGCCCCCGCTGCCAGGGTTTCGGCAACACGGTCGACCTCGACCTCGATCTGGTAATCCCTAACAAGAATCGCACGCTGGCCGACGGCGCCGTCGACCCCTGGACTAAGCCGCGTTACCGCGAGTTCCAGAACGCCATGCGGCGCGCCGCCCGGGCCCGCGGCATCCGCCTGGATGTGCCCTACCACCGCCTCACGGCGGAAGAGCGCCGCTGGCTGCTGGAGGGCGATAGCGACTTTCCCGGCATTCGCGGCTTCTTCGATTATCTCGAGCGTAAGAAGTACAAGCTACACGTCCGCGTCTTCCTTAGCCGTTACCGCGGCTACGCCCTCTGCCCGGATTGCCAGGGCGGGCGGCTGCGGCCTGAGGCGCTCAACGTGCGCGTCGGAGGCAAGACGATCGTTGACGTCTGCCGCATGGCCATCCGCGATGCCTACACCTTTTTCAACCAGCTTCAACTTTCGCCCATGCAGCAGGCCATCGCCGACAAGGTCCTCGAGGAGGTGCGCTCGCGCCTGAGGTATCTCTACGAGGTTGGACTCGATTACCTGACGCTTGACCGCCTGGCCAGTACGCTTTCGGGTGGCGAGGCGCAGCGCATCCAGCTTGCAACTTCGCTCGGCTCGAACCTAGTTGGGGCGCTGTACGTGCTCGACGAGCCGAGCATCGGACTGCATGCGCGGGACACGGGCAAGCTGATCGCCATCCTCAAGAGCCTGCGCGACCAGGGCAACACCATCCTGGTCGTGGAGCACGATCCCGCCATTATGCGCGAAGCCGACTGGATTCTGGACCTCGGGCCCGGTGCGGGTGAGCAAGGCGGGCGGGTGGTTTACGCCGGCGACCTCGAAGGACTGCAGGCGGATCGGGCGTCGCTAACGGGACGCTACCTGTCCGGAACTTTGCAGATTCCGGTTCCTAGAGAACGGCGCCAGCCCGGAAAACAGTGGCTACGGCTGCGGGGTGCCCGCCAGCACAATTTGAAGTCCATTGACGTGGATATTCCCCTAGGGCTCATGGTGTGCATCAGCGGGGTTTCAGGCTCGGGGAAGTCGACGCTGGTGCACGACGTTCTTTACAACGCCCTGATGTCACGGCGCGGTCTGAGCGTGCGCCACCCCGAGTATGAGCGGCTGGAGGGCGACTCGGCGTTGGATGACGTCATCCTGGTGGATCAGTCGCCTTTGGGGCGCACACCACGCTCCAATCCGGTGACTTACATCAAGGCCTTCGATGCCATCCGCGAACTGTTCGCCTCCACGCCCGAGGCGCGCCGCCGCGGCTACACATCCGGTATGTTCTCGTTCAACATTCCCGGCGGTCGCTGTGAGACTTGCCAAGGCGACGGCACGGTGACTGTCGCCATGCAGTTTCTGGCGGACGTCGAGTTGGTGTGCGAGGAATGCGGCGGGCAGCGCTTCAAAACGAGTGTGCTGGAGGTCCGCTACAAGGGGAAGAACATCCACGACGTTTTGCAGATGACGGTGAAGGAGGCGCTGGCCTTTTTCTCGAACGTGCCCAAGGTGGTGGACAAGATTCGCGTGCTGGATGAAGTGGGTTTGGGTTACCTCCGGCTGGGCCAGTCTGCTAGCACGCTTTCGGGCGGCGAAGCGCAGCGAGTGCGATTGGCGGGCCACCTGGCGCAACAGTCGAGCAGCCGTACGCTCTTTATCTTCGATGAGCCGACCACGGGTCTGCACTTTGACGATATCAACAAGCTGCTTGCCGCCTTCCGCAAGCTGATTGATGCCGGAGCGAGCATCCTGATTATCGAGCACAACCTCGATGTGTTAAAGACCGCTGACTGGATTATCGACCTGGGACCGGAAGGCGGGGAGGCGGGCGGATACGTGGTGGCTGCCGGCCCGCCCGAAGAGATTGCGCGCCATCCGGTGTCCCACACGGGGCGGTACTTGGCGCCACTCCTGCAGCGCGCCGCCGGGGCTGCTCTGTAACCGATAGTCTCCCAGCCCTTGGTTACGCTGAGTCCTTTGAGGAGCTGCAGGATGCCTAATTCAATCGGGTGAGCGGGTCGAAGATGCATGCCACGCGTTGACCCGCATCGTGTAACTCGCGCGATGCTCATCTGACCGAAAATGTGGCGTCCTTGTTTGCCCCGGAATGGCACGGTGCTTTCGCGGGGCCGATTTTCTATTGGAGGAGCGTGGCATGTCAATCCGGGGGTTTCACTCCGCAGTCCGTCCTGCCTTGTTGCTGCTGATTCTTTCTGCGGCGTCGCTTCCGGCCGCAGGTCCAGCTATTGTGCTAAACGTGGATGCCACCGATGTTCCCCGGAAAGTCATCCGCGTGCACATGGAGATGCCTGTCCAGCCCGGCAAGCTCACTCTGTACTATCCCAAGTGGATCCCCGGCGAACACGGTCCCGATGGCCCCATAGCCAATCTCACGGGACTGGTGATGAAGGCTGGCGGGAAGACGATTGCTTGGCGGCGCGACCTGCTTGATGTCTACACCTTCCACGTCGACGTTCCGGAAGGGGCCAACGTCCTGAAAGTCTCTTTTGATTACCTCGAACCTGCCGGTCCTGGAGGAGGCCCGTGTACCGCCAGAGGTTCTGCGACCGGCAAGCTGGCGGTGATCGTTTGGAATCAGGAGGTGCTTTATCCGGCGGGCTGGCGTGCTGACGAGCTCCTTTACAAGCCGACACTGCAGTTGCCCGAGGGCTGGCAGTACGGCACACCGCTGGCTGTCGAACACGCATCAGGCAACCGGATCGAGTTCAAACCAGTCAGCCTCGAGCGCCTGGTGGATTCCCCCGTCCTCAGCTGCGAGTATTTTCAGGCCGTCGATGTAACGCCCCCGGGCGAGCCTATCCATCACGAGATTGACCTGGCCGGGGACAGCCGGGCGGCGGTCCGAATGAGTCCCGAGCTCCGACAGCACTACACCAACCTGGTGGCCGAATCGGGCAAGCTGTTCGGTACGCGCCATTATCGCGACTATCACTTCCTGCTGACTCTCAGCGATCACGTGGCGCACTTTGGCCTCGAGCACCACGAGTCCAATGACAGCCGAGTACCCGAGAACGGGCTCACCACCGGGCGGGTGCGGATGGCCAGCCTCTTACCCCACGAATTCGTCCATTCCTGGAATGGCAAGTTCCGCCGTCCAGCCGACCTCACGACGCCGGATTATGAGCAGCCGATGAAGACAGATCTGCTCTGGGTCTATGAGGGTCTCACGGACTATCTCGGTCCCGTGCTCACTGTCACGCAGTGGGTTGTGGACTCCTGAAGAATATCGCGACCACCTGGCCTCCATCGCCGCGGCGCTGGGCCCGGGACGCCCGGGGCGCACTTGGCGATCCCTGCAGGACACGACCTTCGCCCCGCTACTTCGCGGGGGTGGCGGAGACTGGACGGACTGGAAGCGCGACAGTGATTACTACGACGAAGGCGATCTATTGTGGCTCGAAGTCGACACGATCATTCGCCGCGTGACCCACAACCGGAAATCGATTGACGACTTCTGTCGCATCTTCTACGGCGGTCCCAACCGCGGGCCAGAAGTGAGGCCCTATACGTTGGATGAGCTGGTCGGCACGCTGACCCAGGTTGCCGCCTTCGATTGGTCCAAGTTTTTTTCCGAGCGCCTCACTTCGACCTCCCCCGAGGCGCCGGTTGGGGGCGTCGAGGCGAGCGGTTGGAAGGTCGTCTATACCGACCAGGAATCGGCGACCGCTCGCGCCGCTTCGGCTGGGGCCGATCCTGGCGCCGGACCGCCCATTGACGCGGCTTATTCCCTGGGCCTGATACTCCGCGGCGACGGCCGTGTCCAGCAATCGATCTGGGACGGCCCCGCGTTCCGCGCTGGCATCATCCCAGGCATGCAAGTGGTCGCGGTCGACGGCCGCCGGTTTACTCGAGAAGTCTTTGACGCGGCCCTCCGCGCCACTGAGGAGTCGAGCGACCCCATACAACTGCTGGTGCTCTCGGACGATTACTACAAGACCTGCACCATCGATTACCACGGCGGTCCGCGCTACCCCCACTTGGTGCGAATCGAGGGCAAGCCTGACCTGTTGAGCGAGATCATCAAGGCGCGCTCGACCCCGTGAGCGTTTCGCGGTGGCCAGGCCGCAGGGATGGCCGCGTGCCCATGGCCGTTTATTTCCGAAGCTGGCCTGTCTCGCAGCGACGGCTGCCGCGTGCTAAGATTCCAAGCAGAATAGTTAGTGACGTTGAGGCAAGGCGATCCCTGCAGCGGAGAATTGCAGCGTATGGTCTTTCCCAGGAAACTTACCCAGCCGGGGCATAGCAGCGGATGACCCCCTTCAGTTGAATCTCGTCCCGCCTTAAGATGTGCCCATGCCACTGGATCCAGTTGACACTCTGCGTCGCGTCCCTTTCTTTGCCGTCCTCCGTCCCGAGGAGCTGAAGACGCTGGCCAATCACTGTGCCGTCCGACGCCTGGGCGCGGGGGAGTTGCTTTTCGCGGAAGGCGACCCCTGCGATGGCCTCTTTGTGGTGCAATCCGGTGCGATCCGCTTATTCAAGGTAGCGGAGAACGGCCGCGAGCAGGTGCTCGCCACGGAGCGCGCGGGCTCGACCGTCGCCGAGCTACCGCTGTTTGACGGCGGTACCTTCCCCGCCGCAGCCATGGCTGTTGAGGACTCGACGCTACTCTTTTTGCCCAAGCGCGAGTTCCTTGACCTTTGCCGGCGCGATTCGGAGGTGGCGTTCGCGGTGATCCGCACATTAGCCTCGCGATTCCGCTATCTGACCAGCCTGGTGGAGGAGCTTTCGCTGAAAGAAGTCAGCCACCGGCTGGCCCGCTTCTTGCGCGACCGCGCACTCCTCTACGGTGTCCGCACGCGCCGCGGAATCGAATTCCCTCTCGAGGAGACCAACCAGGAGATCGGTGCAGAGATCGGTACGGTGCGCGATCTGGTATCGCGCAACCTACGGCGGTTTGTGGATCGCGGTATCATCAAGATGGAGCGGCGCAAGGTGATCGTACTGGACATGGCCGAGCTCGAAGCCCAGATCGCTGGCGCCAAACGCGCGGCCCTCGCAGACCGATAAGGGGTTGGTTCTTGGCGGTTTGCCCCTCGCAGAATCGCGTCCTGGAAAGGCGTAGCA
>CADDZE010000045.1 GCA_902812465.1 Acidobacteriota bacterium
GCCCCCGCCTGCGTTGTCAGCCCCCGTGGGGCCTTCCCACACCCACCAGAACGATAGCCGCGGTTCGGGAACCGGGAACACTCGATTGGGGTGCGTGAAGCTTCCCGGCTACGCTGTGGTCAGCAGAAAATGAACTGGAAAAAGCGAGGGGCCAGCGAGAACTGGCCCCGAGAGGACGCTAACTGTGTCAGTTTTAAGAAGTAGCGACTTCGATCTTTTCGACGTGGATCGTGTTGCTGGCACTATCCAAGGTCCCAGTCACTTTCACCTTCTGGCCATCAAACTTTTTGGCCTCGTTTTGGTCATCGAGCTGATAGCTTACGTTGCTCGCGCTATCCCGCAGAATATATTGGCCGTTGGACTGGGTAATCTGACCCATGAAAGTCTGGGTCTGCTTCTGGGCTCCCTGGTCCGGCGCTGCCGGTTGCTGCTGTGCCGACGGCGGATCCTGGGACGGAGGGGCCTGCTGCGGCGCATTCGGAGCAGCGCCCCCTACGATGGCCGCCAGCATCAGAGCAGCCATGAAAAGTGTGAGCTTCTTCATGATGAACTACCTCCCGATTGGAATTCCCCTCCCCTTGGGTCGCAAAGTCATTCGGACTTGACCCAAGCGCTCCCTTGTTCCGGCTTGCGTCTGGCATGCAGGCATCCAAACCCTCTGGCGCCGCAAACGTACTGAAAATAGGATGACAAGTTGAGTAGCAGACCCCCGACGTTGTAAAATTTCAACTCTAGTCGAGTAATTTTTGCCAGAGAGCAGCGCCTGCCGACGGCGTTTTCAGTGGGAGAAGGAGAAGTACGTGGCAGTTTCCTGCCGTCGTCTCCAGCGCGTTTAACATCCAAGATCGTGAAGGAGTTACATGTTGCGTAGGGGGCAGGCGCCCGATCCGTCCTCAGAACAGGGCTTGATCGAGCTGCGTTTGTGTGAACGCTGGAACTAGCTCCCCAACCGCTTCGGTCTGGTCCTCTCGGCCGAAGGAATTCCTATGAGGAGCGCAGGAGCTGATGCGCATAAGTTTGCGGCTGATCGTAGCACTCGCCGTGGCGGCCACCCTGGTCTCCTTTCTG
Organism: Acidobacteriota bacterium; assembly: GCA_902812465.1. Taxonomy (GTDB): domain Bacteria; phylum Acidobacteriota; class Terriglobia; order UBA7540; family UBA7540; genus CADDZE01. Next base: position 1,069 of record CADDZE010000045.1, read on the forward strand.
TTTGCTTATTACCAGGTGAGGGCGGAAAAGCGCAGCCTTCGTATTGACCTCGAGCGCCGCGCCGAGCTGCTGGCAGAGAGTCTGCAGCAGAGTGTCGAGCCGCTGATGGGGCAAAATTCAAGGCGAAGCCTGCAGCGGCTGGTGAGCCGCTTTGGGAACCGGGCGGAGCTGGCGGGCATCGCCGTCTACGGTGAGAATGGCGAGCTGCTGGCTGCAACCCCGAACCTGCAGCCTGAACTGCGGGTGCCCAGGCCAGCCATCGAAAGCGCCAAGAAGGCCAATCAAGGAGTGAACGAATACTTCCGGCAGGGCCAATCGCTGATGGAGGTGTACGCTGTCCCGCTGCATCGCGAGGACCAGGTGATCGGCGCTCTGGCGGTCTTTCACGACGCCACCTACATTGAATCCCAGAGCAAGGAGATTTGGCGCCGGACACTGCTGCACGTGTTCGTGCAGATGCTGGTGATCATTTTTGTCACGGTTCTGGTGGTGCGCTGGAGCATCGTTGGTCCGATCGCGCGTATGGCCGCGTGGATGCGCGAACTGCGGACGGGCCGCGCGCCCCCGCGTCCCGTGATGCCCAGCGGAGATGCCGATCTTCTTCGGCCTCTCGCTCAGGAGGTCACCCACCTGGCTCGCAGCCTCACGGCGGCGCGGGCCTCCGCCGAGGAGGAGGCGCGGCTGCGCGAGTCGGGTGAATCGCTGTGGACCGCCGAGCGGTTGCGCATCCACCTGCAGAGCAAACTCGAAGAAAACGCCCTTTACGCCATCTCCAATCGAGAGCCGTACGAGCACGTCTTCCGGGGCAAAGAAATCGTGACCATGGTCCCCGCCAGCGGCTTGGTGACTGCCCTCGAGCCCGTGCTGGAAGCCTGCCACGGGACTTGGATTGCGCAGGGGACCGGAGACGCTGACCGGGAAACGGTGGATGAGCATGATCGCTTGCGCGTTCCGCCCCAGGACCCGCAATACACCCTGCGCCGCGTCTGGTTAACCAAGGAAGAGGAGGCGGGTTACTACTTTGGCTTCGCCAACGAGGGCCTTTGGCCTCTCTGCCACATCGCTCACAACCGGCCGATTTTCCGCGCGGAGGATTTCCACTACTATCAGCAAGTCAATCAGAAGTTTGCGAAAGCGGCTTTGGAGGAAATGACCGAAGCCCGGCAGCCCCTGGTGCTGGTGCAGGATTATCACTTCGCTCTATTGCCTCGGCTCATTAAGCAGAAGCGGCCCGATGCGCGGGTCGCTATTTTTTGGCACATTCCCTGGCCGAATCCGGAGGCCTTTGGCATCTGTCCTTGGCAGCGAGAACTGCTGGATGGACTGCTGGGCGCGGACCTGATCGGGTTTCAGATTCAATCGCACTGCAACAACTTTCTCGAGACCGTGGACCGCACGCTCGAGTCCCGTATCGATTGGGAGCGTTTCGCTGTCAGTCGCCGCAACCATTCGACGCTGGTCCGGCCGTTTCCCATCAGCGTGGCCTTTTCGGAAAACGCTACCCGGTCGAGCGACGGAAACCCGGGATGGCCGGACCGCTCGGCGCTCTTTCGCGACCTGGGGGTGGAAGGGGCCTTCCTGGGCATCGGCGTCGACCGCATTGATTACACCAAGGGCATTCCGGAACGTCTCCGAGGGATCGAACGATTTTTGGAAAAGTACCCGGCTTACCAGGGCCAGTTTACCTTCGTTCAAATCGCTGCTCCCAGCCGCAGCCACATCCGCCGCTACCGAGAGCTTCAAAGCGAGATCGAAAGCGAAGTGGACCGTATCAACTTCAAGTTCCGGAAGGGCCACTGGCAGCCCATCATCTTGCTGAAGCGGCACCACAGCCATCGGGAAATCGAGCAGTTTTATCGCGCTGCCCACCTTTGCGTGGTCACCTCGCTGCACGACGGCATGAACCTGGTGGCCAAGGAGTTTGTGGCCGCCCGCGACGATGAGCAGGGCGTGCTTATTCTCAGCCGCTTCACCGGCGCGGCCCGCGAGCTTCGTGACGCTTTGATCGTTAACCCCTATGACACCGAACAACTGGCCGACTGTATCCGGACGGCTCTGGAGATGGATCCAGAGGAACGCCGCGCCCGCATGCGAAGGATGCGGGAGGTCGTGAAAGATCACAACATCTACCGCTGGGCCGCCAGCCTGATTACGGAGCTCGCCGACATCAGGCTAGAGAAGCCTCAAGCCGCCAAGGTGGCACGAGGTTTCGTCTGTTGATGGTTCCACGGCGCCCGCCTGCGACGGCCAGCCATCTCCGCCCGCACCTCTTTGCCCAATGGCCGCAGTTGGCCAGACGCCTGCGGTCGGCGGACCGCGTGGCTCTCTTCTTCGATTTTGATGGCACGCTCGTACCCCTGCGCGAGAGGCCAACGGTCGTGCGCCTCGATCCCGAGGTTCACTTGCTCCTGCGCCGGCTGGCGCGCCATCCGCGGGTGACCCTGTGCGTCATTAGCGGGCGGCGGCGCGCCGACTTGCGCCGCGCCCTCGGTGTTTCGGAAGCAATCTGCCTGGGACTCCACGGCTGGGAAGGGCGGGCACCGGCCTCGCGCCTCCGGCGCCTTCGAACCATCGTCCGTCAGGTTCACGGCCTACTGAGCCACCAGCTAGCGGGTCAGGAGGGCATCTGGATTGAGGACAAAGGTGCCGTGCTCGGGATTCATTATCGCGGGGCGTCCCCGGCCACAGTCCGTCGCGCCCGGCAGCGGTTGTTGCGCGCCTTGGTGCCGTTTCAGCCTAACCTGCGGCTGTTGAGCGGCAAAAAGATCTGGGAAGTTCTGCCGCAGGAAATCAAGGACAAGGGGGCTGCCGTTCGCGAGGTTCTTCGAGATCTGCCCAGCCGCACGCTAGCTTGGGTGGTGGGCGACGACACCACGGACGAAGCCATGTTTGCCGCGGTGCCGCGGGGCGTCACGGTCCATGTAGGAAAGCGCCGGCGTACTCACGCCCGGTTCTACCTGCGCAATCCTGGAGAAGTCAAAGAACTCCTCCAGAGGCTGGAAGCGCAGCTATACCGGCGTGCAGCCTGAAGAGCGGGACAGGAGAAGGTTCGATGCCGAAGGCTGAAAGCCGATGGGTGAGAAGTCGGGCAGGCGCGCGCCCGATCTCGAGCGCAAGCCATCCGCTGGTCAAGGTTTATCGCCGGGCGCTGGCGGACGGCACGACGCGTGAGGGATGGCTGGGCATCGAGGGGCCGCTGCTGCTCGAGGAGGCCCTGCGTTCGCCGGCTACGATCCATGGCGTGCTAGTAGCGGCAACCGCCGAGCCTAGCTTTGCGAGCCTGATCTCGGCCCTGCCACGCACTGCAGAAGTCGCCCGTGTTCCGGACCGCCTATTTGACAAGTTGGCGAGAACGGAAAGCCCGCGCGGCTTGGCGGCCTTGGTGGAGCTTCCGAGGTATGACCTGAGTTCGATACTCCACCAGGAAGGGGCCTTGCTGCTGGTCGCTTGCGGCCTGCAGGACCCTGGCAACCTTGGGAGCATGATGCGTTCTGCCTACGCGCTGGGCGCCCAGGCCTTGCTGGCCCTGAAGTCAACCGTGAGTCCGTTCAACCCCAAGGCGGTCCGGGCTTCGGCAGGCGCCATCTTTCACCTGCCCCTGTTGTGGAACTTGGAAGCGCCAGCCCTTTTCCGCCAACTCGAGCAGCCTGGAATTACTTCTGTTGCTGCCGACTGCCGTGCGCCAACGCCGCTTCATGCGGCTGACCTCCGCGGGCGAGTCGCCTTCTTCATTGGACAGGAAGCCGGCGGGCTGGAGGAGGCTGTCAGATGCGCCGCCGCGATTCGGGTACGCATCCCCATGCAGCCGGGAGTCGATTCGCTCAATGCCGCCAGCGCCACCGCCATCCTCCTCTACGAGGCTATTCGGCAGCGCCAGCTTGGCCGCCCCAGCACCGCCTGGGGCTATGCGGACGCTCGCAGGTGAAGTCATGTTTGGCAAGGCTATCCGCACTACTGTGGGATTGCTGGTCGTGGCAGGCTCGCTCTATGCGGCGGCGTGGGCGGTACGCGACTGTCCCACGGGTCCTTATCTCGCGGACAACTGCCTATGGCTCTCCGTCCGGGACCGGCTACACCTGCCGCCAAGCAAGCTCTGGCGCTCGCTGGTGCTCGAGCTTGTCGGGCTGGCGCTTGCGACAACGATCTTTCTCGCCGTCCGTTACCTGGTGCTGGCTAAGTCCAAGCGCCCGGGCAGCGATCTTTGATCGCCGTTCGGATGGGCTCCTGAGCCACTACAGCACCGGCTGAGGCTTCTTAAGCTTAACTTCGATCACTTGGTTTGGCTGGGTGATCTCGAAATCTTTGCTGAAGGTTTGATGCCGGTCGGCCGTGACGATCAGGCGGATAGTTCCCATGGGAATGAAGGTGAACTTGTAGCGGCCCTGGGGATTGGTTTTGGCGCTGAAGGCGATGTGCTTGGTACGGCTCAGCCTGCCCTCCTTTTCGTCGAACTGCAAGGTGAGGTGAGCCTGGCTGATGGGTTGCGCGGTCTCGGCGTCCTTGACGACAACGGTGACGTTGGTCTTGGGCGTTTCTGCCACGCGCGCTGCTGCCACATTCGCGATGGCCATCAACAGCCCTGTTGCCAAGATCGCCAGGGCCGACTTGCTCCCTTGCCTTCCCATGACAACTCGTTCAAACTTGCTGCCCTCTAGCCCGGGTACCGCTACCATCATAGCAAAAACGTGTGCTAAACCTCCGCCGCGCTCCCGGGAAAAAATCAGCCCTGGCGCCCCTAGGAGCGCCGGAGCCGGCGCAGAGGGCTCCCAACCAGGGCGAGACCTGCAACACGCATGTGAAGCGTGGTTACACGCTTCTGCGGGCATTGCTAAAGAGCGCCCCGCCAGGCTGACCCTCCCTTACCCAGACTTCGCCTTCTTAATCTCCTCGACGAGGGCGGGGACCACCTCGAACAGATCACCCACCACACCGTAGGTGGCGATCTCGAAAATGGGAGCTTCCCTGTCCTTGTTAATAGCTAGCACCGTACGCGATCCCTTCATTCCCACCTGGTGCTGGATGGCACCTGAGATGCCCAAAGCGACGTAGAGCTTCGGCGCTACGGTCTGGCCGGAACTGCCGATCTGCCGGTCCATAGGCAGCCAGCCGCTGTCACAGATGGGACGCGAGGCGCCAATTTCAGCCCCCAGAGCCTCGGCGAGTCGCTTTACCAGTTCGAGATTTTCTGGGGCCTTGATGCCCCGGCCCACCGCCACGATGATCTCGGCCTGGCTGAGGTCGACCGCCTGGCGAGCTTCGCGGAAGCGCGGGCCCGGCTTGGTGCGAATTGTTTCAGGTGTGACGTTTGTAGACACGGCGGTGACGCTCGCCTGGCCCGGCGCTACTGCATCTTGGCGGAATGCCGCTGCTTGAAACGACACCAGGTAGGGCGGATCACCGGTGAATTCCACGTCGGCGGTGAACTTGCCCTGAAAGACCTGGCGGATGAAGATCAGGCTGCTGCCCTCTTTGCGGTAGCCCAGGCAGTCACTGATCAGGCCTCGGTTGAGTGCCGCCGCCAGCTTGGGAGCAAAGTCGCGCACTTGGTAGGTATGGCTGAAGACGACCCATCGCGGCTGGCGCTCCTCGATCACCTGCTGCAGCGCCGCGGCATATCCGTCCGGCGTGTACTCGGCCAGCGTCGGTGACTCCGCTAGCAGCACGCCACCCAATTCCGCCTGCGCCAGCTGGTTAGCCAATGCCGAAATGTCACGGCCAAGAATCACGGCCCACACTGCGTCGTCTTCTTCCCGGGCTAGCTGCTGGCCAGCGGCGACCGCCTCCCAGGCTGCCCGCGTCAGCTTGCCATCCTGATGTTCGGCGAAGACTAGCACACTCATTGGCGGAAGTTTCTGGGTCGTGCCTCCATGAGCCACCGGAACCGGTCCGGCTCGCCCCTGGGCCGCGAACCAGTGGCTGTGAGGGTTTCAGAGCACGCGCGCTTCGTTCTTCAACTTGTCCACCAGCTTGGTGGCTATTTCCTTGGGCGTCCCGGCGAAGAATTCGGTTTGCGCTCGTTTCGCTGGCACATAGACGCGAGTGATCTTTTGCCGCGGGACCAGCGCCGCCGCGTCCAAGCCCAGGTCGGCCGCGCCCAGGCGTTGGATCGGCTTGTTCTTCGCGGCCATGATACCCTTCAAAGTCGCATAACGTGGCTTGTTGATGCCCGACTGGATGGTGAGCACCGCGGGCAGCGGGATTTCGATCCATTGAAACCAGCCGGATTCCAGCTCGCGTTTCACCTTCAGGGCGCGGCCGGTCACCTGGACTTCCATGATGATGGTCGAGTGGGGCAAGCCCAGCAGTTCCGCCAGGATCACCCCAGTCTGCGCGAAGCCGAAGTCATCGGATTGTAAGCCGGTGACGACCAGGTCCGGCTCTTCTTTCGCCAGGCCTTGCGCCAGAACCCGGGCGGTCGCCCAAGCGTCGAGTCCCTGAAACGCCGGATCGTCAAAGTGGAGGGCACGGTCTGCGCCCTTGGCCAGCGCTTCCTTGATGGCCTGCTGGGTCCGAGCGGGACCCAGGCTGCAAACCACCACCTCGCCCCCGTGCTTCTCCTTCAGCATCAAGGCTTCTTCCAGGGCGTAAGTGTCCGGCTCATTGATTTCATAGCTGATGTCGACTTCCTCGATCCAAGTGCCGGCGCGGTTCAGGCGCAGCACGGAATCACGCGAAGGGACCTGCTTCAGGCAAACGGCGATCTTCATGGCTGGGTTTGGGACAAGGACGTAAAGCCGACCGGCGAACCACGACCTATGCGCGGTATCGCTTCAGCAGCAAGGCCGCGTTGGTGCCGCCGAACCCGAAGGAGTTCGACAGTGCGTATTCCAACGCCGCCGGGCGCGCCTGATTGGGTACGTAATCGAGGTCGCATTCCGGGTCCGGGTGTTCGTAGTTGATGGTGGGCGGGATGATTTGATCCCGCAAGGCTAGCGCCGTGATGGCCGTCTCCAGTCCGCCGGCGGCCCCCAGCAAGTGCCCGGTCATGGATTTAGTCGAGCTTACCGCCAGTTGGTGCGCATGCTCGCCAAACACCTGTTTGATGGCCAGGGTCTCGATCTTGTCGTTGAAAGGCGTGGAGGTGCCGTGGGCGTTGATGTAGTCCACCTGCTCGGGCAGTACCTTGGCGTCGGCCAGGGCGTTGCGCATCACCCGCACAGCGCCGTTGCCATCCTCCGAGGGGGCGGTAATGTGGTAGGCATCACCGGACATGCCGTACCCCACTACTTCGGCCACGATTGGGGCGCCTCGCCTGAGCGCAAACCCCAGCTCCTCCAGAATCAGGATGCCCGCCCCTTCGCCGATCACGAAGCCGTCGCGGTCACGGTCGAAGGGCCGGCTAGCCTTCTCGGGGGCGTCGTTGCGGGTGGAAAGAGCGCGCATAGCCGCGAACCCGCCGACGCCCATGGGAGTGATCGCTGCCTCGGCACCACCGCAGATCATCACGTCCGCGTCGCAACGCGCGATCAGCTTGTAGGAGTCGCCCACCGCATGAGCGCTCGACGAGCACGCCGTGCAGGTGGCGGAGTTGGGCCCCTTCGCTCCCCAGCGAATGGAGACGAACCCGGAAGCGAGATTGACAATAGAGGCGGGGATGAAGAAGGGCGAGATGCGCCGCGGCCCGCCCTGCATCAGCGCCGTGTGCTCGCGCTCGATGACGTCAAAGCCGCCAATGCCCGAGCCGATGTAAACGCCCACCCGTTCGGCGATGTCCGGAGTGATCTTCAGCTGTGCCTGCTCCAGGGCAAACTGCGTCGCCGCCAACCCGAACTGAATGAACAGGCCCATCTTCTTCAGTTCCTTCTTCTCGATGAACTGCAGCGGATCAAACCCCTTTACCTCAGCGGCAAAGGTGCAGCCGAAGCCCGTGGGATCAAAGCGGGTGATGGGACCTACGCCATTCCGGCCGGCAAGCAGGTTCTGCCAAGTCTCTTCCGTGCCAACGCCCAGGGCGCTCACCAATCCCACGCCGGTTACTACCACTCTGCGGGTCAAGCTCCTCTCCTCCTGTGGAATCGTACCAGGCGGGCGGTCAGTTTTTCCCATCCTTGGCGTGGGCTTTGATGTACTCGGTGGCGTCTTTGACGGTCTGGATCTTCTCCGCGTCCTCGTCCGGAATCTCGATTTCGAACGCCTCCTCGAACGTCATCACCAACTCGACGATGTCCAAAGAGTCCGCCCCCAAGTCGTCGACGAAGTGGGCGTCCGGCGTCACCTCGGACTCATCCACCCCCAGTTGCTCGACAATCAACTGCTTGACCTTCTCTTCGATGGAAGCCATCAGCCATCCTCCTGTTGGAGTCGGACTGCCATTCTAACAGCGGGCTAGAACAGGTGACAAGGCACGGCGCTTCACGCCATGTACATGCCGCCGTTGATATTGAGCACGTGTCCGGTGATATAGGCAGCTTCATCGGAGGCGAGGAAGCGCACGCCGTACGCCACCTCGCGGTCTGTTCCCATACGACCCAAGGGCACCAGGCTGAGGATCTTCTGCCGCACTCCCTCGGGGAGCTGATCCGTCATGGGTGTGGCGATGAAGCCGGGAGCGACCGCATTCACGGTAATGTTGCGACTGGCCACTTCGGCGGCCACCGCTTTAGTGAGGCCGATCAGGCCGGCCTTGGAAGCAATGTAGTTCGCCTGGCCCGAATTGCCTGCCTGGGCCACCACCGAGCTGATATTGATGATGCGGCCGTAGCGCTGCCGGACCATGCCGGGCAGCACGGCGCGAATGCAGTGATAGGCGCCGTCGAGGTTAGTCCGCAGCACCTCGTCCCAATCCTGCGGCTTCATGCGCATCACCAGGCTATCCTTGGTGATGGCGGCGTTGTTCACCAGGATATCGATCCTGCCCAAAGCCTCCAGGGCTGCCGTCACGGCCCTTTGAACCGAGTCGCTGCTTGACACGTCGAGGCTCAGGGCCAAGGTCTTGCGGCCCAGTGCCTCCACCTCGGCGGCCACCTGCCGAAGCTTTTCAAGATTCCGGCTGCCGATGACCAAGTCAGCCCCAGCCTCCGCCAGCGCCAGGGCACAGGCGCGCCCGATCCCTTGTGATGCTCCGGTAATCAGCGCTATTCGCCCGGAAAGGTCCATGCTCAGGATGTCCCCTGCGCTTGAGCGGCGCGATCGGCCGGCCCCACGCGCCCCAAGAGCTCGCCGAGGGTGGCGGCATCCTCCACCCGCAGGCACTCCGCGGCGCGGTCAATCTGCCGCATCAGGCCCGTAAGCACCCTGCCCGGCCCGACCTCGACGAATACTGTCACACCCTGCGCGCGGAGCGCGCGCATCGATTCTTCCCACCGCACGGGAGCTGTCACCTGGCGCTTAAGGCCCTCCCGCACCTCTGCGCCCGTGCGGACCAGCCTCGCCTCCACGTTATTCACCAAGGGCACGTTCGGGTCGCCAATCTCGCAGCGGTCCAAGTCCTGGCTGAGGCGGTCCTGCGCGGGTTGCATGAGTGCACAGTGAAAGGGGGCACTGACGCTGAGCAGGGCAGCGCGGCGGGCACCGCGGGCCTTGGCGAGCTCGATGGCCCGGGCCACCGCTGCAGCATGCCCAGCGATTACCACCTGTGCGGGCGAGTTGAGATTGGCAGGCGAAACCACCTGGCCTTGCGCCGCCTCGCGGCATACCTCCTCGATCGCCGAAAGCTCCATGCCCAGCAAGGCGGCCATGGCACCCTCACCCACGGGCACGGCCTGCTGCATGTATTCGCCGCGCTTGCGCACCAGGCGAATCGCGTCGCCGAGTTTCAAGGAACCCGCGGCGACCAGTGCTGAATACTCGCCCAAGCTGTGGCCCGCTACCACGTCGGGCTCCACTCCTCTTTCCCGGAGCACCCTCGCGGCTGCCACGGACACCGTAAGAACGGCCGGCTGGGTGTTAGCCGTCAGCTGCAGCTCCTCCGCCGGACCCTCGAAGCACAGGCGCGACAAGGAGAAGCCTAGAACGCCGTCCGCCTCCTCGAAGGCCGCGCGAGCTTCTGGGAACCGCTCTGCCAGCTCCCGGCCCATTCCGGGGTATTGCGAGCCTTGGCCTGGAAAAAGGAAGGCGATCTTGGGCAAGGTGGTTCTCCGAGGTCTTAGCGATACGCCGCAGCGCCCCGCTTCACCCTCGCCGGTGGTTCCCGATGCTAAAAGGGACGCGGTGAAGTCAGGCCGCTACCCGGCTGAAGATTGCAGAGCATGGGGCCCTACCACCGCATCAGAATGGCCCCCCAGGTGACTCCCGCCCCGAAGGCGGCCATCAGCACCAGGTCCCCCTTCTTGATGCGGCCCGAACGCACGCACTCGTCCAGGCAGATGGGAATCGAGGCCGAGGAGGTGTTGCCCACCCGGCTGATATTCGAGTAGACCTTCTCCTGCGGCACGCCTAGCCGTTCGCGGACCGCGTCGGTAATTCGCTGGTTAGCCTGATGCGGGATGAAGAGATCGATCTGATGAGGGCAGACGCCGGCCTTCTCGAGCACGCGCCGCGAGACGTCTTCGAGGCTGCGGACCGCCACCTTGAACAGCTCGTTGCCGCGCATCTTGATGTAGTGTTCGCGGGCACGCACCGTCTCGCAGGAAGCCGGCTTGGCCGTCCCGCCCGCGGGAATATACAGGTGATCGGCAAACTGGCCGTCCGTATGCATCTCGCTGGCGAGAATGCCGGAGGGCGGTTCGGCTGGCCCCAAGATGCCGGCCGCCACTCCGTCACCGAAAATGACGCAGGTGGCGCGGTCGTTGTAGTCAATGTAGCGCGAGAGCAGCTCGGCACCTACCACCAGGGCGTACTTGATGGCCCCGGTCCGGATGAACTGCTCAGCGACCGTACTGCCGAACAGAAATCCGGAGCACGCCGCGGCCAAATCAAACGCGCAGCAGGGCCGCGCCCCCAGCCCGTTTTGAATAAAGGCGGCGGTGGCGGGCAACGGCATGTCCGGAGAGATGGTCGAGCAGATGATCAGATCAAGGTCCTTGGGCGTGAGGCCGGCCATCTCAAGGGCGCGGCGGGCGGCCTGAATGGAGAGCACTGATGTGGTCTCGCCAGGCGCCGCTTGCCGGCGCTCCTTGATGCCGGTACGGGTGGTGATCCACTCGTCCGTCGTGTCGACCAGCTTCTCCATATCCGCATTCGTAATGATCTTTTCCGGAAGGGCGGCACCTGTGCCAAGAATGGCAGCGAGATTCATGGTTTCTCCCGTGCGGAAAATCCGGCAGACCGAGGTTCATGAGGGCGCCCGGGCCGATGACCAGGCTGCCGACGGCAAAGGGTTACTTCTACCACGAAAAGGGGCGGTGGTGCCAGTCCGCCTGAGGGCGAGGGGCCATTGCCTTGACGCTTCGCAGCACGAATCCGTGGGCCTTGGCAGCTCGCCCTTCTTTCCGGCGTTGGCGTCCCGCCGAGTGGCAGCGAGGCTCGGGCCGGTCAAGGCCCTCGCGCGGATGTCACCCAGCATCCCCCGGACCTCCGAACTCCGGTACAATGTGGGTTGTTCGATGAACGCCAAGCCGCAGCTCTTTGGCACGGACGGCGTCCGGGGTGTGGCAGGTCAGCATCCCCTGGATCGCGACACAGTCTGGAAGCTGGGAAGCGCCTTGGGCGCTTTCCTGGCCCGCAGAACGGAGGGCCCGATCCGCGTCGTAATCGGCGAAGACACGCGCGAGTCGAGCCCCTGGATTTCGCGCGCCCTCGCTGCAGGCCTGAGGTCGCGCGGCGCCGAGGTGGTCTATGCAGGGGTCGTAACGACGCCGGCCATGGCGTTCCTGACCCGCCACCACGGTTTCAGCGCCGGGGCCATGGTCTCCGCCTCTCACAATCCTTACTCGGACAATGGCATCAAGATCCTCTCCCCGGCCGGCACGAAGCTTTCCGAAGCGGACGAGTTGGAGATCGAGCACCTGCTGGCAGGCTTAGCCGCTGCTTCAGGGACCGATGACGAGCCTCTTCAGCCTTTGCCCGACCTGCTTGACGACTACCTGGACTTCCTGAGCAGCTTCATTCCCGCCGAACGCCTCGCACATTACCGGCTGGTGGTGGATTGCGCCCACGGTGCCTCCTCCTGGGTGGCACCCCGCCTGCTCCAACGGCTTGGCCTGAAGGCCCACATCCTGCATGCCGAGCCGAACGGCCGCAACATCAACCTCGGTTGTGGCGCTGTGCACCCGGAAGCTATGGCAGCGGAGACGCGCCGCACTGGCGCTGACCTCGGCGTCGCCTTCGATGGTGATGCCGACCGGGCCATCTTCGCTACCCGCGAAGGTCGCGTCGCCGATGGCGATTACGTTCTGTTTGCCGCGGCACCGTTTATGGAGCAACACGGCAAGCTTCGCGGCAAGGCGGTGGTAGGAACGCTGATGACCAACCTGGGCCTTGAAATCGCCTTAGCCCGCCAAGGCATCGGCCTCCGGCGCACCGCCGTGGGAGATAAATACGTGCTCGAAGAGATGCTGCGCTCGGGCATCAACTTGGGTGGTGAACCCTCTGGCCACATCATCTTCGCGGATCTTTCGCTGGCTGGCGACGGCCTGCTAACGCTGCTGCAGGTGCTCTCCCTGATGGCCGAAACGGGCCACAGTTTCGAGCACCTGGCCGCGGACTACCATCCCTTCCCGCAACTCATCCGCAATGTCTGTGTGCGTGAGAAGAAGCCGCTGGAATCCGTTCCCGAAATTGCTGCCGCCATTGAGGCCGCGCGGCGCGAGTTCGGCGATCGTGGCCGGATCGTGGTGCGCTACTCCGGTACCGAACCCTTGGCGCGCGTTATGGTGGAAGGCGAGAGCCGGGAGGCAGTGGAACGGCACGCAGGACGGATTGCCGCGGCTATTCACACAGCCCTTGGAGCGGGGTAGGGCAAGGCCCTTCTTTCGATCTGCCGCTTTTCGCGGGCGCCACCCAAAACCCTCGAACCGAGGGCCGCGCCACGCGTTGTTTAGGAAGCAAAAAGGGGTGGTGAGCAAATCACCACCCCTTCTCATTGACAACACTCTTCACTGCCCTCCGTGCGACGATCGCGCTCGAGGGCGAAACTTGGCACCTAATGTCCTCAGCCACTCTACTAGCAGCTGAAACCGGCCGGCGGGGTATACGGACTCGGATAGGTTCCGAACCCGAAGACCTCGTTGTTGAATTCATTGAGCGCGCACCCAGCTGCGTTGGCAGCTTGTCCCGCAGCCACTGCATCAGAGGCGGCGGCGGCAGCGTTGGAGTTGGCTGCGGCAGCGTTGGAGTTGGCTGCGGCAGCGTTGGAGTTGGCTGCGGCAGCGTTGTCACGAGCATCGCCCGCGCGCGAGAGAGCAATGCCGGATAGCACCGCTCCGACGCCTCCGGCAACGAGCGCACCGGCCTCAAGGTATTCATTGCCTCCGCCCAGCTTCTGGGCGCCACCGGCCTGAGGCGAGCGAGCCGTCTTGGTCTGCGGAGCCAAGGTGATCGACTTGCCCTGGGCCAGCGTGATCGTCCGCCCGCGCCCTTGAACCGTGAGCGAGCCCTGCTTGGCGTTCACGACGATCGTGCCGCTCACCATGGCTACTTCGCCGACTGTCTTAAAGGGCGAGGCTGGCTTCACGGAGACGTCGTCGGCCTTGATTTCGAGGCCCGTCTTGTTGTCAGGCTGATAGAGGGCCACAGCGCCTTCGGTCATCAGCACCGTGACCGCGTGGGAGTCCGTCAAAAACGAGGCTGAGGTGTTCCTGCCGAAGGCCAGACGGCCCCCGTTCTGCAGTGCCACCACGGCCGCCCCGTCCTTCACTTGCAGGCTATCACCGCTGAGGATGGCCGTGTTGGGCAACAGGGGTTGCCCGGCTACGGTCGCGTTGGCGCTTCCGGCTACCGAGCCTACCAAAGCCGAGCCGGCAAAGCTGGGAACCGAGAGTACCGTGCACAGCAGGACGAGCAACAAGCTCTTACCGACTTTAGCCAGCATAGTTGACCTCTCCTTTTTGCGGGCCTCATGCCCCCTTAAACAGAGCCCGTGAGTTTGAAACTTAAAGTGCCGTCTTGCTCAAAGAACGCGTCAAGTCTATGGGAGTATTTCCAGAGTTGTCAAGAGCCTTTTCAGAAGCCTTGCAACTTGCTACTCCCGTGGTGTTGCGCCGCACCCCCCTCGCAAATCAAGGCAAGAGTTTATGACCTGACCATCACACATGTCAAGCCCTTTTTCGGCTGTCGCACCGCTCGCTGCTTTGTCTTTCCGCACTTCGTCTTTACCATATCTGGGGACGACCTCTTATCCCACAGGGCGGAGTGGGGCTGCCCGCAGAATCCCGCGGCCAGCGCCCGCATTCGCGACCTTGAGTGCTGGGGAGCTGGCTTCTTTGGATGACGCGCCCAAGCCCAGCAAGGCGTTCCACCAGCAGGCCAGCGCGCACAGCCTTCGATGGACCTAAGGCGCGGGCGTAGCCGGTAAGATGCCCGGAATCGAGCGTAAGGCATTCTGGTGGTACAACTTGCGCAAGATTGATGGGGGTAAGTGGATCCCTTGCACTCGCCGGCCTTCATAATCCAGTAAATCGCTAGTGGCGAAAAATCTCCAGTCGCGCGCGTATGTCGTCTCCCATTCCTTTATCACCCGGGAAGCATCCTCCCCGGGGTGAAAGCCGAGGTCGGTGGCATAGAGCAACCGGTCTTGATACTTGGTCATGAAGGCAACGAGCTCGGCGCGGGGCTGCCTGATGACATATGGCATGCGCGCCGCCAGATCAACGCAAAAGTTCGGATAGCGGTCGAGGTGGCGGGCGATGGCGCTGAAGTCCGCTTCCATGCTCCCGAGGTGCGCTCCGACCACGCGCAAGTCCGGATTCATCTCGAGCAGGTGGTCGCGAGCCTTCAATATGGCTTGCTTCGAGGGCGGATGGGGGTTCCGGAACATGTACCACTCTGGATGCTCCATGTAGTAGGAGTAATCCGGCGCCCTGGGATCGGGAGGCTGCCAGATGGTATCGGGGTCGGCCACGTGGGCGATCAGCGTCTTATGGTGCGCGGCAATGTCGCGGTAGATGGGCTGGAAGAGGGGGTCGTCCGGCATCACGTAGGCACCCTTCGTGTTTTTCAGCTCCATGCCCACGTTCTTCCAAACTTTTACCGCCACGGCGCCGTTCTCAAAGTCGCGGTTGATCTGCCGGATGGCTGCCTCGGCGAACCCCGGCTCCTGAAACCGGTAAGGATCAAAGGTGGTACAGAGGGCCGCGTGCCCCTGGCTGGCGTGGACGACGGCCAGCGCCTCATCGAGCTGCGGTTCGAGCGATCGTTCGAACGGGCTGTGATCGTCGATGACGCAGATATCGAGAATGTGCATGTGGAGCCTGTGAAGCAGGGCCAGAAAGGCCGGATCGCTGACAAAGGCGTGCGTATGCGTGTCGATGGGCTCGAGGGCGGCAAAGGCTTTTAATTCGCCGGCCGTGAAAGGGCCGGTAACCGGGGCCGTTCCCTGCGAGCCGGGTGCAGCTGATGGGCGCGGCTTCAGCGGGCCAAGCCCCGCGGCGAGGATCAGCGCTAACCAAAGAGCGAGAGAATCCATGGATCACCCCCGGGGATGGCGATGGAACTCTTCGGCGGGCGACCGATGATGCGCGCTAGGAGGGACCTATATAACCGGCTACCCTCACCGTTCATCAGGTCTGTACCAGCCATTCCAGATAGATTGCTTCCTCGCGGCGCTCCGACTGGCTCACGAATCGAAGCGTTTGTAACGGCGGCGCGCCTTCGCCCAGCCGCCGCACGTAGTGTTCCTGGGCCGCGGACGCCGGCAGGGGCTGGCCGCGAGGATCGGTGGCGCTCACGATCCAGCAAGGCCGCGGGCTGAGGGAAGCCACCAGATCCGGCAGGTCGAACTTCCCCAGGATCCCCGGCGTGAACCACTCGAGGTCTGTCACATAGTCCTCGGAGTCCAGCAGGGAAGCGTAGCTGAGCAGCGTGCGCGAGAGCAACACGGAGCGCGCGCGCTCGTCCAACACCGCCGCCATCAAGGCGGCTAGGCCAGCAGGACCCGTGGCGAGGAGGCGAAGGCTGGCGGGCGCCACATCACCGCGCGTTGCCAGGTAATCCATTGTCCGAAGCGTATCCCCAACCCGCTGGCCGATGACGGGCTGGCCCAAACACAGGCTTGCCCAGGCGAAGCGCTCGCGCAGCTCGCGCGGGCTGCTATAGTACTGGGGACCGCCGCGCGGGAAGCGCGGTGCCGCCGTCCCCAGGCCACGCAAGGTCACGGCACAGACCGCGTAGCCGGCGTCGAACAGGCCCTCCATCGGACTCGGCTCCGCCACGAGACGGTCGCTATCCTCAGTGAGGTAGAGAACGGTGGGGTATTGCGGCCCGCGGCTGAGAGGCTTCACGAACCAGCCAGTGGTACGGAGTCCGGGCTCCGACTCGATTTCAAATGCATCGATGGCCAGCTTCCTGCAGCGCTGGGACGAGAGCACCTTGGAGTGGAGCCCGGCCCGTTGCTGCGGAAGAGCAAGCAGTTCGGCGAGCTGGGTTCGAACGGCTCGCTTGGCCGCTTCGACGCCCGCCGCGGCCGTGCGAAAGGGGCTTTCAGGCATCAGCTGGCGCGCGCGGTCGGAGTTCAGCCGAACCACCGAGCGTCCTTGCAACGACGTGAGTACCTGGCCGGTACGCGTGCAATTCAGGGAGCCGGGAGGCGAAGCGTCGAAGTCCGCTTCTTCGATGCTGGCTCCGGCGTTGCCCAACCAGCGGTTGAACCAATCGTAGGCAGCGCGCCGCTGGAACCAATCGAGGTCGTGGGGCAGATGCGAAGCGAAGAGGCCCACCTTTTGCTGGGCGCCGAGCAACGTGTACGCCGGCTGTAGCTCCTCATAGATCTCGCGAGTAGCTTCCTCGTAAACCGGGGAATAGGTTTCGCCCTCATCGTAGCGGGTATAGGCCAGGAGTAGCGGCTTGGGTGCGAAAGCCCACAACAGGTCGCCGCGATCGATACCGGCGGGGAGGCTGGCGATGAGGTTCTGCTCGGCATCGTCCACCGCGCCGGGTGGGTCATAGTAGGGGCCGGCCACGTTCTCCGAATTCCCTTGCGACACCACGGCAGCTTGGATGCGTGGTTCGAGCGCGCACAGGTACATGGTCATAGTGCCGCCGCCAGAGTGGCCGGTACACCCCACGCGCTGGGAATCCACTTCCGGGCGGCTGAGCAAATAGTCGAGGGCACGGATTCCGTCCCATGCCCGGTAAAGGGCGAAGCTGTTGCCCAGCAGAAGCAAAGGGCGCCCGGCCTGGGAATGTTCGCCCGTGGGGCCGAATCGCGAACCGCCAGTACCAGGATCAATGTATTGTAGGCGCTCCCCTTGCCCATAAGGATCGTAGGCCAGCACCACATACCCCTGGCGTGCCAGGTTCTGGAAGAAGTACTGGTAGTTGCGGTAGGCCTTGCCCTCATCGGCATGGCCCAGCGGCGCGAGGATAGCGGGGAAAGGACGGCGGCCCGCGTTCGGGATGTAGAGGTTGGCGGTGACGTAAACCTGGGGCTGGCTCTCGAAGATCACCTTCTCGATGCGGTAGGCGCCGCGTTCGATGGTGCCGGAAATCTGGGGATTCAGCGGTGTCCTCTCCAGGGGACCGCCGATCAGTTCCCAGACCTTCGAACGCACCAGGCGGGCGCGTTCCCTGACGCCCGCGGCTGAGCGGATCTCGGCCAGGGCGGCGTGCCGCTTGCGCCGTGCCTGGTTCATTTTCTCGGTCAGCCAGTCAGGCCAGTCGTTCCAGAAGTCCAGGCGTGATCGAACCTCCGTCCGGCGCGGCGCCGGGACTTCCGCCCTCAACGGCGGCTTTTGCGCCAAGGCCCACTCCGCGGCACCGGCCAGGTTCGCGGTCAGGAAAGCTCGGCGTGAGGTCATGGATTACCCCCCGAAACGGATGGCTTCAACCCCGGAACAGCATCGTTGAGGCAACGCGCCCGCGTCAGACGGGTTGGTCGACAATCTCCTCTCGCTGCGGGTCCCAGTAGAGCTTCTTGCCCGTCCAATACGATTGCGCGGCCATAATGCAGACGATGGCGTGCGAGAACCCGTGATCCACGGTGGCGTTGGGCTGGCGGCGGTCGCGCATGGCGTGCAGCCAGTTCAGCAGATGCGTTACGTCATCGTCACTGGGACCCAGCGAATCGGGTGGCGGTGCGCCGGGCACCTTCACCACTTCTGCCGCGTCCGCGGGCGGTCCGAGCACCGGGATCTGGGTATAGCGCGGCCCGGTTTCACCCGGATCAAATTCTTTTCGTCCTCCCTCCTTCGTGACCACAAACAGCGACGCACCTTCGCCGCCGTAATTGATAATCGTGCCGTCGCGGCCCTGGATGCGGGTGAAGCTGCGGTAGCTATTGCCGAACGTTGTCTGGTAGGTATAGAGGAAGCCCTTGGGATAAGTGACCGCCGCCACACACGTGTCGGGATTTTCCCGCCGGTCCTTCCAGACGAAGATGCCGCCGGTGGCGACGACGCTGGTGGGGTAAGCTTCGTCGGTCCAGAGGTGGACGAGGTCGCAGCCGTGGCTCATCCACTGGTCAAAGATGCCGGAGGAGAAATCTTTGTAGAGGCGGAACTCCAGGTAGACATGCGGGTCAAAGGGACGATAAGGCTTGCCCAAGAGCCAGCGCTTCCAGTCCGTATCCTCTTCGCGGAGCTGGGAGGGCCGCCCGTCCAGCCACTGCTTCCACTCCATCTTCACGTCCATCAACATTTCGGGTGAAACGCCGGTATCCACGTCCACGAAGCGCCAGCGCTCCTCGTTCACGTTCCACTCTTGCTCGATGTGGACGATGTCACCGATGCGCCCCGAGCGGATGATCTCGCGCACCGCCAGGGGATAGGGCTGGCTGCGATGCTGCGTCCCTACCTGGACGATCTGCTTGGACGCCTTGACCGCATCCCGCGCCTGCTTGGCCTCCTCGAGCACGTTGGCAAAGGGCTTCTCCACGTAGCAATCCTTGCCGGCGCGTACCACCTCGATGCAGAGCTTGGCATGCTGGAAGTCGCCGGTGGCAATCATCACCCCGTCGATATCCTTGCGAGCCAGCATGTCCTCGGAGTACTTGTAGGTGGCGGGCTCGAGGTTGAACAGCTTCTTCACTTGCGCGGCCCGCCGTTCACGAGCCAGCTTCCAGATGTCGCAGACGGCCACCGTCTCGACGGGCGTCTGCTTCGACGCCAGTTTCACCATGTGCACGTGGCCCTCGCTGCGGCTGCCGCAGCCCAGCTGACCCAGCCGAATGCGGTCGTTCGCACCCACGATCCGCGCGTAGGAGCGCGCCGTCATCCCCGCAGTGGAGAGGGCCCACAAGGCCGTCCCGGCTTGTTTCACAAACGTTCGGCGGTCGACTTCTGTGGTTCGGCCGCCCTGCTCCGCCCCGCCCGTGATACCCGCCAACCCAGCTTCCTCACCTTCCATCCGACGCACCTCCCCGTTGCCGTTCGAGATATTCGCCAATCTCGCCTACCGTACCCAGCCAGAGGCGGTTCACGGGATCCTTAAGGTAGTCGCAGAGCTTGGCCAAAGCGGTCGCGTCCGTCACTTGGTAGCCGCGCTGGCCGATGTCATGGCCGACAAAGATCACCCACCGCCCGTCTCTGGCCGCTTCCTCCACCAGGCGCTTCATCTGCTCGAAGCCCAGATCGTCGAAGGGCGTGCCCATCGCCTGAGCGAGGTCGCAGAAAGAGGGGTCATTTGCTGACTCGTCCAGGTAGCCGCGCCCTACCAGGAAGCGCTCCGCCACCAGCGGCACATAGCTTCGCACATGAAGCCCCCGTCCGACAAACTTCTGGCCGCAGGGGTAGGCAAAAGTCCTGGGTTTCACGCCGAGCAGCCGCTGGATCTCGGCGTTGGCACCGTCGAGTTCGGCCGCTATTTTCTCCAAGGTGTAATCTTCAAGGGCGTTGTGGCGCGAAAAGGCGTAGTTGCCCGTGCAGGGGTGGGTCATGGTGTGGTTGCCAATCTCATGCCCGTCGGCAACCGCCCGCTTCCAACCCTCGAGCCGCTGGCCAAGATTTTGCGTCTCAACGAAGAAGGTCACCTTGACCGCGTGTTCGCGCAAGAGGCCCAGACCGATATCAATCTGGCTGGCGCGGGCGTCGTCGAAGCTGAGGCTGACGGCTGCCCGGTGGCCCCGCGGCCAATGAAAGGGCTGGGCACGGGCCGCCGGGACTCCTGGAAGGAGAAGGAGAAAGACCGCAGCCAAGTTCATCACCCCGCTCATCCACTCTCCGCTGTTTTCTTAATGGCCCCGAGCGTGTCTGCGACCCGTCCCGCGATTGGAGCCCGCGGCCCGGCAAGGCGCTCCGGGGTTACCAGGCGTTCCGAACAACCAAGGCGCCCTGCAGAGCGATGTCGGCCGACGACTTCCCCACCATGACGTCAAAGGTTCCGGGCACGACGCGCCAGTGCCTATCGCGGTCGAGCAGCATCAGGTCCTCCGGTGCCAGCGTGAAGGTCACCGTCTTGCGTTCGCCGGGCGCCAGCGCCACCCTTTCGAAGCCGCGCAGTTGCTCTACCGGCACGGAGACCGGCGCATATTGCTCGTGGATGTAAAGCTGGACGGTCTCGACGCCGGCCCGTTCCCCGGTGTTGGTCACGTCCACGCTGACCCTCGCTTCGCCGCCGGTGTAAATCTCGGCCGGCTTGATGCGCAGATTGCTGTATCGGAAGCTCGTATAACTGAGCCCGTGCCCGAAAGCATACAAAGGCGTTCCGGGCATGTCCACGTATCCTCGGTGATGCGTCCAGTTCTGGTGGATCCAGTAAGCCTTGGACGGCTTGTAATTATAGTACGCGGGCAGCTGCCCCACGCTGCGGGGAATAGTGATCGCCAGCCGCCCGCTAGGATTGTAGTCGCCAAATAGGACGTCCGCCACCGCGGCGCCGCCCGCTTCGCCGGGTTCCCAGGCCTCGAGGATGGCAGGGAGATGCTCGGCCTCCCAGCGGACCGAGAGTGGCCGGCCGTTGACCAGAACCAGCACCGTCGGCTTGCCCGCAGCGGCCACCGCCTGCACTAAATCTTCCTGCACGCCCGTCAGGTCCAGCGTGGCAACGTCGTAGCCCTCGCCATCGGTCGGGCGCGGCGGCTTGTCCTCACTCCCTTCGCGCCGGGCCTGCTCTCCCATCACCAGGATCGCCACGTCCGCCTGCTTCGCCGCCTCGACTGCTGCCGCGAAACCACGCTTATCACCGTCATTCACCGCGCACCCCTTCGCGTACAGCACGCGCGTGGCCGGTGAAACCTTGGCTTTGATGGCGTCCAGAATCGTGTCGACGTGCTGCAGCACGACCTGGGGCGCATAGTCGCCAAAGAGGTTCGAGGCGCTATGGGCGTTGGGGCCAATCACCGCGATGGTCTTGAGATCCTTGCGGAGCGGCAGCACCTGGTTTTCATTCTTCAGCAGCACGATGCCCTCGCGCGCCGCCTGCAAGGCCAGTAGCTGGTGCTCCCTCGAGTGGACCACGCGCTCCGCCCGGGCCAGATCGGCGTAGGGGTGCTCGAACAGGCCGAGGCGAAACTTCAGTTCCAGGACGCGGCGCACCGCCCGGTCCACCAGCGCCAGGGGAACTCGCCCTTCCTCGACGCTCTCGACCAGCGGACCCATGTAGGCGGGCTCATAGCTGATATTCACATCGACGCCCGCCTGAAGGGCCAGTGCGCCCGCTTCTTTCTGCGTGGGAACAATGTGCTCGTAAATCAGCGTGCCGAAGCCTCCCCCTTCGCTCACCACGATGCCGCGGAAGCCCAGCTCCTCGCGAAGAACCCGGGTGAGCCACTTTTCGGAGGCGTGTGCCGGCACGTCCTCGACCTCCGGATAGCCGGCCATCACCCCAAGAGCTCCGGCGTTGAACGCGACGCGCCAGGGCAGCAGGAAATTCTCGCGCAGTTGGCGTTCCGAAAGCTCGATAGCACCCCGTTCGAGGCCGCTGACGGGCTCGCTTTGGGTGGGAAAGTCCGTCATCAAGGCAATCACTTTGTCCGGCGCGTCGATGGTCGGGCCCTGGGCTCCGCGCACGATATTTTCCGCGATTCGAGCGTAAAGGTACGGGTCCTCGGTATACGCCTCCTCGTTGCGGCCCAGCCTGGGATCGCGGTCCAGTTCCAGCACCAGGGTCGACAAGACGTGAATTCCCACCGCCCGCGCCTCCGCCGCCGCTGCGGCATAAATCGACTTCACCAGCGGCATATCGAACGTACTGCCGATCGCCAGCCCTTCTGGGAAAACGGTGGCACCCGAAAACATGCCGCCGTGCGTGCCCTCTTCGTCCTCCAGCAGCGGGATTTTCAGCCGCGTCTGGGTGAGAGCGATCCGCTGCAGCTCGTTGAAGTACTCTACCTGCTGCCGCGTGCCCTCGTGCAGGATAGTGTCGGCGAGGGTGAAGAAGCCGCAACCCGGCCCGATGTCGCTGGTGTACGTTCCCGCCGCGAATCGGCGACAGGCGACCATCTTCGAGGGGATGTCCTTTCCGAGCTGGTCCACGTAAACGCACGGGAGGTTGAGCTGGCCGACTTTCTCTTTCAGGGTCATGCGCGCCAGCAGGTCGTCCACGCGCCGCTCGACCGGCTGCCGGGGATCCAGATAGAGAGGAATGGACGATTCGGGGGCAGACTGGGCGCCCAGCCTGGCGCTAGCCGCGGCCAAGACGATGAGCAGCATCGAAACTTCCCACCTGCGTGTCCAGCGTAATGGAATGTGCCGCACAGTCGGTACCCAATTGAGCATCGGAACCCTCCCGCCCGTTCATCAGGGCGCTCAGACAGGCCGCGGCGAGGCTTAACCCCCGCGGAGGCAATGGAGCCCGCGATCTTACGCGGCCAGAAACCGCGCGGTGCGTGCCCAGACGCTTGCTCAGAACAGGAACTTGATGGCCACCTGGCCGATGCGCTCGCCGCCGGCACCCTCAACGAATCCGAAGGTGGAGTCAATGATGTTGCCGTCGGGATTCGAGAATTGCGCGTGGTTGAAGACGCTAAAGAACTCGCCCCGAAACTCGAGCGACTTCGATTCAGTCAGCTTCAAATCCTTCAGAATGCCCACATCCCAGTTGTTAATCCCCGGCCCGTGGAAGAAGCGTCGGTTGGCATTCCCCAGTTGCCCAAACATCCGGTTCGGGCACCCAGGTCCACTGGAGCCCGTGGGCCCGGAGCCGGGCGGGCAGCCTTCCAGGTAAAACAACTGTGCGGCATTGCTCAGGTAAGGGGTAGGCGCGGTGGATGTCAGGTTCTGCTGGCGGGGGTCGATCTTCTGGATATGGCCCCCCATAAAGTTGGGGGTATCGACTCCGGAGCCGGTCGGCCCGGTACTGCCTGTCCCGAGCAGCGAAGCGTCATCCTGTTCGGTGATAAACACCGGGAGCCCGGTGGCGAAACGCGTAATGCCAGTCAGAATCCATCCTCGCGTGGCACGATTGGCCGGCAGGAACTTATCAAAAGGAAGCTCGTAAGAGTAGCTGAAAACGAAGTTATGGGTGACGTCGAAGGCCGAGAGAGCTTTACCCAGCTTGGGGTTGATGGGATTGATGATCTCCACGCCTCCCGAGCCGGAACCCGGCCCCCAGCTGGAGGCATTGTCCATGGCTTTGGAGTACGTATAACCGGCGAGGAGCTGCAACCGGCCGCTGGTGTGGCGCAGGCTGGCTTCCAGCGCGTTGTAGTTGGAATTCGCCATGGTTGAAAACAAACCGTCGCTACCGAAGGCCGGCCCGAAGGGACCCCGCGTGCTGTTGATGACGCCGCCCGTCACTGGGTAATAGACGCCGTTTTCGCCAAAGGGGCCACAGGTGGGCGTGCCCGGCATCACCTCGCTCGGCAGGCTGACGCTGGCGCAGAGCGCGGGATTCCCGGGATTGGCCTCCTGATCCGCTAGCAGGTGGTGCCCCTGAGTCCCGACGTAGCTCAGGCTGAAGAGCGTGTTGCCCGCCATCTCCCTCTCAAAGGAAACCGTGTAATGCTCGGCGCGAGGCACCACGTTGGTGTGATCGAATCCCGGCGAACTGGAGATGGGCTCAAACAGCCTCTTCCAGTCCGCTGCCGTCAGCGAGGTATCAGGATTGGAAGCGGAAACGTTCAGGGGTGGAATGGGCGAGGGAAAGCGCTGGCCATTGTCAGTCCCATCGGGCAGGTTGATGAAAGGATTGGCGAACAGTGTCTTCTCGGGATTCACATAGTAGTAGCCAAAAGGCGCGTCGCCCACGGTGTTGAAACTGGTGGCGTTCTCAAAAGCCGTGTAGAAAATGCCGTAGGCCGCGCGGAAGCTGGACTTGCCCGGACCGCCCAAAAGCCGCCGCGCGATGCCTCCCCCGGCGCTCGGCGACCAGGCGAGCCCGATTCGCGGACCGAAATTGCGGTAGCGCACGGGCGCGACGGTATGGGGAACGGTAGGATCGGTGGGAACGACCCAGCCTCGAGGCGCGCCCGGGAAAGCCACGGATTGGACGCCGTACACCAGCGTCTCCAGTTCGTTATGGATCTCGGTCCAGGGCGTACTCACCTCCCAGCGCAAGCCGTAGTTGAGCGTCAGGTTCGGCCGGGCGCGCCAACTGTCCTGGGCATACAGGGCGTAGTAATGGGTGCGCGTGTACTGAGGGAGTTGCTGCCCCTGGTTGTACGTTGAGACCGCTCCCAGCAGAAAGTCCGCGAAGTCGGAACCGGTTTCCGCGCCGCTGAAGGACCAGGTACCGTTGAGGGCGCCGAAGTCGAACAGGTTGATCTGCCCGGTGTGGAACTCCCCGCCGAACTTGGCCGTGTGGGTGCCGAAAACCTTCGAGAAATTATCCAAGAGCTGGTAGGTGTTATTCACCTGCTTTTCATAAAACGGCTCCACACCCAGGGAGAATTCATTGGTGGAGACACTGGGGACGCCTTCCGACTTGGGATTCCCCACGTAGACGCCGGTGATCCCGAATGAGCTGTAGCTGGGCCCCACGCCGCCGATCGGCTGCCCGTTCCAGAAAGCGTAACGCGTGAAATTCAGCCGAAGTTCGTTGACCTTGTCCCCGCCGAATGACTTCGTATCGCCGAGGTTGAACTGTTGCGCCCGGCCCGGCGCCGCACCCGCAAAGCCCGGCAAGTTGGTGGCGATAAAGGGGTTCACGGTGCGGAAATCGTCGAAGAAGTAGTAGCCAGAAATGATGCCCAGGCGGGTGTTGCCATCGATTCGAGCGCTCCACTTGTCGTCGCGCAGGCTCCCTTTGAACGCCGAGGTGGCATAGTACGCGCCTGCGTTCGGCAGCGGAATATATCCTCCTTGCAGTAGCGCCCGGGCGGGGGCCGAAATCGCCGATTGCGGGATAACAGCGTTCGGGAACACGCATTGTGAAGGGCTGGTGCAGCCGCTGGTGTAGTAGGGCTCACCGGAAGTGACCGGGTACCCGAGCTCAGTGGAGAGCACGCTGGCCCAGTATGGACCGGAAACGCTCCCGGTCATCGAGCTGCTGAGGTCGGCCAGGTTGCCGGTGCGGTCCGCGGCCGACGGCACCAGCACCAGCTGCGGCTGCCCCTTTACCTCACGCGTGCCCTGGTAGTCGCCGAAGAAGAACAGACGGTCACGAAGGATGGGGCCGCCAAAGGTTCCGCCAAACTGGTTGCGGTGCAGCTCGGCGCGCGCCGAACCTGGAATCTCCGCCCCCGTCACCGGGTCCGTCTGGTTATACGAATAGAAGTTCCGGGCATCCAACTTGTTGTTGCGGAGAAACTCGAACAGATCGCCATGGAACTCATTGGTACCGGACTTGGTGACCACATTCACCAGGCCGCCGCTGTAGTTCCCGTAGGCGGCGTCGAAGTTCGCCGTCTGAATGCGGAACTCGGCAATAGAATCGAGATTGGGAATCACGGCAGCGCCGTTGTTGCCTCCCTCCTCGACGTTGCCGCCGTTCACCATGAAGCCGTTAGCGGACTCGCGCTGCCCGCTCACCGAGAGATTGCCGGGATTCAATTCTCCCGAGGGGCTCTGCGTACTGTATTCGCCGCTCGAAACCGGGGCCACGCCCGGCTGGAGGGCCATCAGATCGGTGTAGCTTCGCCCGTTCAGCGGCATAGCGGTCATGTGGGAGCCGGCGATGACCTCGCCCATCTCCGTGCGCTCGGTTTCGACGTGCACGGCGGTGCTCGAAACGGTTACCTCCTGCGTGACGTCGCCCACCTGTAAGGTGGCGTCGACGCGCAGCGCCGAGTTGACGTCCACCACCAGGTCCGTCTGCCGGTAGTCCTTGAATCCTTTCTGCCGCACCTCAATCTGATAGCGCCCGACGGGCAAGGAAGGAAAGGCGTAAAACCCCTGGGCGTCCGTGACCACGGTTTGGGTGATCCCGGTTTGCGTATTCAGCGCGATCACGGTCGCACCCGGGATGACCGCGCCGGTGCGGTCCATGACCGTGCCGGAAATGCTGCCCGTCACGCTGCTCCACGCGTTGGCCGCGGCCAGCGTCCAGACCAGGCCCAATAAAAGCGACGCCGCTATCGGCACCCTCTGAGAAGCACGCGTTTGCATAGCAACCTCCTGCACGCTGTTCTCCAGTTAGTGAAGGCCCTCCCGCCCGAGCACCTTCTCGAAGGCCTTAATGATGTCATCCTCGTCCTGCGCGGTGAGGCACGATGGGATCGCCAGAATGATGCTTCGTTCGAACAGGCTGTCAGCCGCCGGACAAGCCCCTTTATCATAACGCCGCGCCAGCCCGGCGTTCTCCGCCAGCTTCCAGGGGAAGCCCCGGCCATCGATACTGGTCTGCCTCACTAGGCTGACAATGTTGTAATAGAGATGAAGCCCCCACTCGGTCATCACCACGTTGGAAATGCCCTGCGGCCAGGTGACGATGCCCTCCGCGCGCAGTGCCCGGTTCACCCGCCGGGCCGCCTCGGCATTGGGATACGTGGTGATGAGGAAGCATCCCGTGTCGCCGGCCGGGTCCACAATCCGCCGCAGCTGAACGCCAGGGAACGCCTCAAGTGCCCGGCGAATCCGGTATTTGCTCGCATGCATGTGAGCAATGATGCGCGGCAGCTTCCGCAGTTGTACGCGCAGCAGAGCGGCCCGCAGCTCATCCATGCGGTAGCCGCCGCCCCACAGGCAATAATCGAGGTCGGTGAACATCAGGCGACCGTGCTCGTCGCGCGCATATCCCAGGTCGTGGCAGGCCACGGCCCGCCGATAAAGGCGCAGGTCGTTGGTGACGACGCATCCCCCTTCGCCCGACGTCATATTCTTGTTCATCTGGAAGCTGAAGGTAGCGATGTCACCGAACGTCCCCACCTTTCGCCCCTCCACGCTGCCGCCATTGCATTGGGCGCAGTCCTCGAGCAGGAAGATTCCGTGCCGGTCGGCAATTTGGCGGATGGCCCTCACGTCGCCAGGAGCACCGCTCATGTGAACGAGGATGATCCCCGCGGTGCGAGGGGTAATCGCCGCTTCCACAGCTTTTGGATCGAGGCAGAAGGTGTCGTCGATGTCGGCCAGCACGGGAATGGCGCCATGGCTGACCACCGCCGCGACCACCGCCACCCACAAGTAGGCAGGCACAATCACTTCCTGAGCGGGACCTACGCCCAGCGCTGAGAGCGCGGTGTTCAGGGCTCCCGTGCCGCTGGTCACCGCCAAGGCGTGTGACACGCCAAGCGCTTCCGCGAACTCAGCCTCAAAGGAAGCCACCTCGTTCTGCAAATCTACGCCATAAAAGCGGAAGAGCGAGCGGCTTTTGAGAACCCGCAGCGCGGCGTCCATCTCTTCGTTGTCCAGATAATGGATGCCCGGAAACTCAAGCGGCAAGGGCTGGGTGCGAACCGGCTTGCCCCCATCCATCGCCAGGCGCTCAAGGCTACATTGGGCATCCAGGCTGGCCACCGGCTGATCATCCATAGAGGCTCCTCGAAAGAGTGTCCCAGAAGCTGACCGGCTACTCGAGCAAAGAGCCGGCCCCACTCTGACGTGGCTGGCTGCGGTAAGCGTGGGGCCGGCTTCGGGGGGAGGACCTTCGTCGGCTGTACTTCCAGGGCGAAGGAGGGACAATAGCGCGGGAGGCGGGTCGTGTCAAGCCCATTTTGTCGATAAGCGAACGATTGGCTCGACCCATGGGCCGTAAGAGAGTTAAATTGATTAAAGCCAGAACTATTATCACTCCCTGAACGGGACAACCGGCCGCAAGTGGGTTACGGCTGCCAGGAGTCGCCTTCAGCGAGCGCGGGTGATGGGGGCAGCGTGCGAATCTTCACGAAGCTAAGTCCACCTATCCAGGCGGTCTGCCGGTCGTATGCGGCAAAACGCGATCAACCTTACCCACTGACGCTGATCACCGCCTGAAGCCTTACAACGATCAAGCTTGAGGGCTGTCGGCGAGCGGGGTCAAGACAATGCGAACAATGTGTGCTTTTCTGCGCTTTGTATCAAACGTTTACCCACCGGCGCTGCCGCTTGTCGGACCGTGTGTGCAAATGTCATTTTGACGAAACGAACCCGATATGTTGTTGAAAAATCGGGGTCGGCATTTCGCAAAGGGCAGCAAATCGTATTCACCGCCCCCGCCCATTCGGCATTTGCCCGTCGGTTGTGCCGCTGCGCCGATGTACAATCATCCCTGCCGCGGCTAGGCTAAAGCCTGGGGAGCAGATATGACTCGAAGAACCAGGAAGGTTGCGCTCGCCGGCATCGTCCTGATCTCAGGACTCGGCGTTGTTTCCTACCAAACCCGAATGCCTCACGCCATGCAAGTCAAGCCTGGTCCAAACGCGGGCAAGGCTGTTGACGGGTTAGCGCAACTCCAGACCGAGCGCAACTTGGGCAAGGCATATTACGAACAGGGCAAATACCCCGAATCCATCGAGCAGTTCCGGAAGGTCGTGGCCACCGGCCGCGCCCTGCCCACCGATCATCTCGACCTAGGGATGGCGCTCATGCAGGATGGGCAGCTGGACCAGGCGTTAGGTGAGCTGACCACGGCCAAGCAGATGGACCCCAAGCTGACAGCGGCCGAATACAACCTGGGCATCCTCTTCAAACGCGAGCTCCGGTTTCCGGATGCGGAGGCGGCGCTGAAACACGTGGCTGCCGCCGACCCCGAGGATCCGGCCGTCTGGTTCAATCTCGGGACGGTTTACTTCGCCGAGGCCCAGCAGGCGGCGGATCCGGCCGTCAAGACGGCAGCGCTCAGGCGCGCGCTGGAGGCGCATCAGCGCGTGATCAGCATGGGATTCGGCCGCGGCCAGAACTTCTACGTAGCTGCGCTCTTCCATGCCTTCACCATCCTGACGCGGATGCGGGAGCCGGCCGAAGCGCAGAAGTACCTGAAGCTGCATGAGCAGTTCAAGGACAAGGTGCCGAATATCTCGGTGATGAATCCGGCGCTCGAGGCGGGTAAGTATGGCGCGATCCTTGTACCTGTGCCTCGGCCCCTCGAAGGGGCGTCCAATGAGACCCGAGGGCCCGTCACCTTTCGCGACGTGACCGCAAGACTCGGAATCCACCCGCCCGGGCCCCGTCGTCCCACGGCAAACGACGCGGTAGGCCGCAGCCTGAAAGCCGGAGAATACTCCTTGGAATTCGCGCGGCAGCACATCGTGTCCGCCTTCCCTGGTTCGGTCGTAACCGGCGATTACGACGGCGATGGGCGGACCGACCTCTACCTCGTGATTCCGGACGCTGCGAATCATTTGCTGCGCCGGGACGCGGCAGGGAC
>CADDZE010000046.1 GCA_902812465.1 Acidobacteriota bacterium
CGCCTTGTGTAGTAAGAGGCTTCATTAAGGCGGCCCTCATTGATTCCACTACGCCTGGAATGATTGGGGGTCGCGCATGACGCAAAAAATCATAGCCGAGGCGATCCAGGGATTTTCGACGGTTCTTGAATTACTTTTGGTACTTCTGCTCTTTCACTCACAGCGGTGGAGGAGGTGGGCTGGTGTATTTATCTATGTCTTGCTCTATCTGGGGCTGGATGGCATCGCCCGGCCATGGGCCTTCGCCCATTTCGGTCAACAATCGATTGAGTATTATGTTACCTACTGGGCGAGCGATCTTGTCCTGACGCTGAGCACCTTCCTTCTGTTATGTTACCTGTTCCGGCGGGCCTTCAGGCAAGACCAGCGCGTGTGGCCGTACCTGCGCATATCTTTGCCTGGCTTACTTGTATTGGTCTTGCTGGTTTCCTCCCGTGTGGTCCTCGACCACTATCACAACAACAGCCTTTTTAACAACTTCATCTGGCAGTTCCAGCAAAACCTTTATTTCACCTGCGCGGTTCTCGTCACACTTCTCTACCTCATGCTTCAGCGGCAAGCGGCCGATGAAGAGGGGGAGGGGATGGGGCTACTGGCTTGTGGCCTTGGCATTCAGTGTGCCGGCCCGGCGGCCGGCTCCGCCCTGATCACCCTAGCTGGAGGTGTGCACTCTCAGTTTGCCGTGTCGCTGTTCGAACACCTTTCTCCGCTGTGTGGTCTAACCATGCTGCTGATCTGGGCCTATACCATTAACCACTTGTCTGGGGAAGCGCCAAATCGCATCCTCAAGCATCGAGCGCACGTCCCGCCCCTGGCAGACCTCTGCCCGGGTGTATCGAAGTGAGGCGCCGACATGTATCTAGCAATGTTCATTCTGATTGTTTCGACCGCTTTGGTCCTGTTTTATCTTCAGACCATCTGCCAGAAAATTTTGGGACGTCGGTTCGAGCAAGAGTTTTTCCACGCGATTGTGAACGCGAATCGGCTGGAATTTCCGTTTGTCCGCAAGGCCTTGGAAGAGTACGATGCGCCTCCGGACTATGAGCGCTTCCGGATGCAATTGAAGTGTGACTTTCTCGCCCTCACCTATCTGCTCAAGAACGCGGTCAATTCAAAGAAGCGGCTTACTGCTCAGGAGCAGCTGCTGGTGGCCTACTTTCGCGTCATCTTCCTTTCCATGACCGTGTGCCATTTCCTGGGCCTCGGCGAAAGGGACTCGGTGTTGAAGCTGACTTCGATTTTGCAGTACTTTGCCAACGTCCTTGGGGAACGCGTTAGCGCCCTGCGCTTCGGAAACCTGACGGCTTCGGACTACCTGCTCAGTTTGTGAGCTGGCGCTCAGCTTACCCTCGCGGTCAGAAGCCTGCCCTCTTAAACAAACTCTGCTCGTGACGTGTCCTTTCAGGGCAGACCCATGCGGGACCATTTCCCCATGTTGACGCGGCTGTGCATGGTGTGCACCTGCAGTGCGGCGTGTGAGGTCTGAACTGTCACCGCGCCATCCCGGTCAGTGCGAAGAACTCTAACGGCGGCGGCCTGCAGGCATTCCGCTTCCCGAAGCGCCTTGCGGCCGGTAGCGGTGGCATCCCACCCGCAGAACAGGACCATCTCGAATGCAGAAGCTAGGCGAGACGAATGGCAAAAGTCGAAGTCCGTATCGTACGGCACGGCCAGCAGGCTCGTGCCTGTTGAGGATGGCGCGAAGGACGAGCCTTCCAGCGCGGCGGCGCTCTTAGTGCCTGCAAACCAACAGGCCAGCGTGCCATCGGTGATTCGCATCACCAGCGAGCCGTCTTGAGAGGTTGAAGAGGATCCTGGCGGCGGCCAGACCACTTGAATGAGGCTAGTGCCTCGGCGGAGCTCTGTTCCCGCAGCCACCTCCCGTATGCGGACACGGCGAGCGTCTATCGCTTCGAGCAATCTGCTGTACTCTCGAGTCAGGGGAAGCGGGCCGTGCCACAACTCGTCAATGCGGAAGTTTTCGGCGAGTGCTGCAAATCCATTCAGGTGATCGCCCTGGGCGTCGGTTACGACAGCTACATTGATTCGCTTCAAGCCTCGAGACCACAGATACGGGGAAACGACATTCTCGCCTGGGTCCCATCTTCTGCGCCCCGGGGAGAGCTGCGAGGCCAAGTTCCAGGGTTGCCGATGGCCTCCGCCCGCCCCTATCAGCAGAGTGGTACGGTCCGGAAGGACCACCAGTAAAGAGATTCCATCGCCGCAATCCAGCGCGGTTAGCTCCAACGAACCGCTAAGCAGGTGGGGAGGAAAAGGGTGCAGGCAGAGCAAAAGAGCAAAGAGTGCAAAGCCTGCCGTACTGCCCACCAGCAGCTTTCGGTGATGACGCAGCGATAAGGCGATCGCGACCAAGCAGAATGCAAAACCCCACGCTACCCAGGCGGGCGGGTCGGGTACGCGATACGAAAGCCAGGCGCCGGCTCCGTTCCCAACGCCTGCGAGGGCGAAAAGCGCGCTCAGCACCAGAGAGACCACCTTAGCTGAGCACGGCGCAGCGACGGGTACAAGAGTGCCCAGGACTAAGGCTGGGATCGCCGTCGCCAGAAGCACTGTCATGAGGGGCACGGCGAGCGCATTCAGAGCGATGCCAGCCAAGGCGACTCGATGGAAGGTAGCCACCATGGGCAGCAGCAGGCCCAACTGGAGGATGGCGGAGAAGGCCAGCATATTGACGGTCCATAGGCAGAGGCGAACCGGCAGGATCACGACCTGCATGGCCCAGGAGGGATGACGTTCCAGCAACCTGCTTCGAGCCTTCACGGCACTGACTAGCAGCCGTAAATCGATCCGAAACTGTGCCTGACGAGGGGCCAAGCTTGTGTCGCGATCAACGGACTCCAGGTGATGGAGCGCCGCGCGGTAGGGTTCGGTAGTCTGCTCTAGAATAGGGCCTGCTAGACCGGCGATGAGCAGGGCGGCTGAGAACGAAAGTTGAAATCCGGATTCAAAAAGCCACCCAGGCCGCCATAGCAAGAGGACCA
Source organism: Acidobacteriota bacterium (assembly GCA_902812465.1). Classification (GTDB taxonomy): domain Bacteria; phylum Acidobacteriota; class Terriglobia; order UBA7540; family UBA7540; genus CADDZE01. Next base: position 3,003 of record CADDZE010000046.1, read on the forward strand.
TAGCGGACAGGCCGATAGCGTTCAGTGCAGGGTGGCGGCGGTAGAGCAAGCGCGCGACAAGGTAGGCGGCAATCATCAGGCTGGCGCGCAGCGTCGGCGCGCGCTGCTCCACGACGCCGGCGTATGCGGCAAGGAGAAGCAGGACCAGCGTGCCCCGGAGGGCCTCACGGAGCCGCAGCGCCCTTAGGAGTCCTTCTGCCAGGAACACCAGCAGTCCGACGTGAAGCCCGGCGATCACGAGCAAGTGATAGAGACCACTTCGGCGGAAATTCTCGATAGTTTCGGAGTCAAGCGAGGAGCGATCGCCCAGAAGGATGGCTTTGAGGACGCTGCCGTCCCGCCCGTTGCGTGACCAAGGTGGGAAGATCCGATCGATCGCCCTCAGAGAGCGGCGGCGCGCCCTGGCAAACAGGCGGTTCAGTGCCGGCGGAGGGGGCCCCGGAGCTCTAGTCGCCGAGCCGACCACGTCTCCTTCCCAGGCTACATCGTCGACCGTTGCGAGCCAGCGTTGGAAGTCAAAGGCGCCGGGGTTGCGGTAAGACCGGGGCCTGCGCAAGCGAGCTGCAAGCCGCAGCCAGTCGCCGTACTCCCAGTCCGACGGTGGGGGTTGAGCAAAATACTGCAGCCTCACTTTTCCCAAGGTAGGCCTCGGTTGCCCCGAGAGCTCAACCTGAAATGCTTCCAGATCGAACTGTACACCGTGCGGATTTTGCAATGGCGAACCTAGCAGCCGCCCTTGGATGGGTATTGGTGTGGCGGGGTTTGTTAGGTCACTCAAGACGTGAGAGATGTGGTTTGGGGGAAAGCGAAAATCAAACAAAACGGCCGCTGCGGTACCGGTCCCGATAAAGCCGGCCATGATGGCCGCAGCGGCCAAGCGCTCGTGCCCGGCACGCCAACTGAGAAGCCCCGCCAGCAGACACGCGCTTGCAGCGGCAAGGGGTGCTGCCGCGCTACTCGCGGCACGGTCAAGCCCTTGCGCCAGCGCGATTCCCAAGGCGAGTGCGCACGCGAGGGCAAGCAACGGACACTTCATGTGAGCTGTCGCCGACGGGACAACCGACTCGGCGGTGGATGGAGCCTGCGATTCAGAGGATCTGAGACTAGGGCTCTTGCCCGTTAACACAGAGCTCATCGGAGGGCACCAGCCGTTTTACCCGATCGCTGTCGTTCCCCAGCCGTTTATTTTAAACTACACATTGGACCGATCCGGGAAGGAGGCGCCTGCCATTCAATTTGAACTCGGCGGAGAGGCATTCACGTTCAGTGAAGTAGATCTGCCAGCTGCCATACGGGGTCTTCGAGAAGCCCTTGGAATGTCGCAGCAGACCATGGCTCAAGTGCTAGGCTGCAGTTTGCCTGCATACCAGAAGTGGGAGTTGGGCCTGTCCGTTCCGGGCGGTGACTGGCTGTTGAAAATGCTCCAGCTCTGCCCAGACGAGGAAACGCGCAACGCTTTTCGCATTCGCAAAGAGCGGCGTTCCGCGCCACGCCAAACCAGCTTGGGAAGCGACCTGTCTCTGCCTTTCACCCGCGAGGAGCGTTTGCACTGCCGCGACCTGGCCCGCCAGGCGATTGACACGATCTACCACTGTGGCGAACAGGGCAACCCTGCAGCCGATGCCCGCTTGAGGGACTTTGCCGCCAACCTCCAGGCGGCTGCGGTCTACTATGAGCAGGTTCGGAAGGACCGTGGCGCCCGGTAGGCGGAGCGCGAAGGCAGCGCGTTACTGGGCATCGCGCCAGTTGTCGCCCACACCGATCTCTACGCGTAGTGGCACCTTCAAGGGGTATACACCCTCCATCTCAGCTTTCACCAGCTCGCGCGCTGCCTCGACCTCTTGCAGGGGCGCTTCGAATACCAACTCGTCGTGGACGGTCAGGATCGTGCGCGTCCGCAGGCCATCGTGCTTCAGGCGGCTGTGCACTTTCACCATCGCCAGCTTCAGCAAGTCGGCGGCGGTGCCCTGCAAGGGCGTATTCATGGCTTCACGCTCGGCCCGATTGCGCGACGCGGCGTCGCGGCTGTTGATCTCTGGCATCGGTCGCAAGCGACCGAAGAGCGTGCGGACGCGGCCGGTTGAGCGGGCCTCTGCCAGAGTACGCTCCAAGTATTCGCGCACACGCGCGTGCCGCTCGAAGTAAGCGTCGATATAGAGCTGTGCCTCGGTCTTGCTGGTACCGGTGCGTGCTGCCAGGCCAAACGAGCTGATACCATAGATGACGCCGTAGTTGATCGCCTTGGCCACCCGCCGATGCTCGTGCGTTTGCAGGGCAGGTGGGACGCCGAAGATTTCCTGGGCGGTGCGGGAGTGAATATCCTCGCCGAGCGAGAAGGCTTCCATCAGCACCGGGTCTTCGGAGAGGTGCGCGAGCACCCGCAACTCAATCTGGGAGTAGTCAGCGGCGATCAGCTTCCATCCTGGCTCGGCGACGAATGCCGAGCGGATCAGCAGGCCGAACTCATCGCCCACCGGCACATTCTGCAAGTTCGGATTGGTGGAGGACAGCCTTCCGGTGCGCGAGCCCGCCTGGTTGAAGCTGGTATGAAGGCGCCCCGTGGTTGGATTCAGATAGCGCGGCAGCGCATCGACGTAGGTCGATTTCAACTTGGCGCGCGTCCGGTACTCCAGGATCTTGCGTGGCAGCTCATGGCGCTCGGCCAGCGCTTCCAGTACCGACGCATCCGTCGAGTACTGACCGCTCTTGCGCAACCTTTTGCCCCCTGGAAGCTTAAGCTTTTCAAACAAGACTTCCCCAAGCTGCTTGGGAGAGTCGATATCGAACGGTTGGCCAGCCAGGGTATAAATCTCCTGCGTCAGCGTGAGGAGCTGGGTTTCAAACTCGCGCGACATGCGCTGGAGGATCCCCGGATCCAGACGGACGCCCGCTGCTTCCACGTCCGCCAGCACGGCAGCCAGAGGCAGTTCGATTTGCTCGTAAACGGCTGTCAGTCCCTCCCGCGTAATTTCGGGCCGCAGCAGGGCAGCGAGTTCTCTCGTCTGGTCGGCGGCGTCCGCCAGGGTCCCGGACACCTTGCGTCCGAGACGCCGCAGCACCACGCTGGCCAGTGAGTGGTCAGTGGCCAGCGGCTCGAGCAGGTAGGAATAAAGGAGCGTGTCGTCGCTGATGCCACCGGGCTCGATGTTGACCTTACCCAGCATGAGGTGGAGGAGTTTGGCGTTGTGCACGGACTTGGGCCGGGCCGGATCAGCGAGCAGAGGACGGAGGCTCTCGAGCAGCGCGGGCTCGGCCGGCAGCGTCGCCACACGGGTGCCGTCAGCTAGGGCGATTCCAGCCAGGCGCCCGCCGAAGCCCTCTTCTCCTTCTACCGAGAAGCCGAGGGCAATCGGAGAACGCGCCTCGAGCTGGCTCAACCACTGGTGCAGTGCCTTGGGGGTGCGGAGTTCCTCCGCACTCAACGAGGGGGTGCTGTTGGTCACCGGCGCCTGCTCAAGAAACTCCTTGAGCAGGGAGGAGAAACCCAACTCGCGACAAAGTGCAGTCAGCTCTCCCAGATCTGGCGGCTGAGGTCTTAAATCGTCGAGGGTGACTTCTAGTGGCACGTCCGTGCGAATGGTGGCCAGTTCGCGGCTCAACAGGGCTTCCTGGCGATAGTCGCGCAGCGCATCACGATAGCTCTGGCGCTCGACCTCCGCGTAGTGATTCAGCACGTTCTCCAGGGTGCCGAAGCGCTGGATCAGTTCGGTGGCACCCTTGGGCCCGATGTAACTGCGCTTCTTTCCCGTCGAGTTGGGAACTTCCCTCCCCGGCAGCGGCCGCGCACCGGGGATGTTGTCACTGGGATCTCCGGTGAGTGCCAGCCAGTCCACCACCTGGGAGGGCTCCACTCCCAGAATTTCCTTCACTTTGGCAGCATCACAGAGGGTTTCCGTATCCGTCGGTCCGCGCGACAGCCTGAGCACGCGCACCTTGTCGTTCACCAGTTGGAACAGGTCTTCATCGATCGAGACGATGTAGACCTCGAGTCCCTGCTGCTGGCCTTGGCGGGCCAGCGTACCGATGATATCGTCGGCTTCGTAGCCCTCCTTCTCAAGAACGGGCAGGCCAAGCGCCCGGCAAAACCGGCGGACGTAGGGCAGTTGCAGGTTCAGATCTTCTGGGAAAGCGGGGCGGTTAGCCTTATAAGTCTCGAACAGCTTGTCGCGAAACGTGCGCGCCGTCAGGTCGAATGCCACCGCCGCGTAATCGGGCTCGTATTCTTTCAGGATCTTCCTCAGAGTCCGCACAAAGATATAGGTGGCCTTCGTCGGTATGCCAGTGGGTGACACCAGGCCAAACTGCATGGGGGCAAAGAAGGCGCGAAAGACGAGCGACATCGCGTCAATTAATAACAGCTTAGGGGAACGGTTAGGCAAAGTGATTTCCTCGCGGGTGAGCTCCGGTGCCGAGCTAACAGCAGCGGGAAACACGCGAATACTTGCGCTCCAGCTGGGCCATGTAGAACTCACTCGCAGTGACGGGCGGCTCGCCTTGGGCGACCACGCGAGCTCGGTAGCGAGAGTAATCGTTCTCTCCGCTGACTTCCAGCAGGTATGCCCAAAGGAGTGAGCCGCCATAAGCGATCAATGACCCCAGCAGCGGCAAGCCGTTCGTGGCGAGCTGCAGGTAGTGAACCAACAATCGCCGGCGTTGATTGTGTTTGCTTTGGGGTTCTGGCTCCTCCGTTCTCATCCGTCGTCCCTTACCTCTTATTTCCTTGAATTGCTGGAAAAACCGCCGGTGAGCGGCTGGCGCCATAGCCCAGGTACGGGCGCTGCCTCTCAGGCTGGGAGGCGCGACAATTCCGCCGGAGCTTCGCTGAGCACCGGTTCCTTGCGCCTAGCTAAATAGAGCCACCAGTGACGGCCCGATTCAGCCAAAATCAGTATCACCAATGCGGCAAAGATTACAGTGACAGCGGCATCCAAACGGTCGTTGAAGATCAGACGCTGAGTTACGGCCAGCTTCTCCGCCGCTACCGTCCCAGAGGCGATCTGGGTCCTCAGCGCCTGGGCGTGGGCGAGAAAGCCGATGCGCGGATCTTGACTCCAGACCTTCTGGAAGCTGGCTGTCATGGTGATTGAAACCAGCCAGACCAGGGGCGCGAGGGTTACAGCGGCGTACCGGCCGCGGCCCATCTTGATGAGGATGGTGGTACAGACGCACAGGGCGATGGTGGCCAGAAGCTGATTGGAGATTCCAAACAGCGGCCACAGGCTGTTAATGCCTCCTAGCGGATCGACGACCCCCTGAATCAGAAAGTATCCCCAGGCGGCGCAGATCACCGCACTGGTCAGCACCACGCCTGGGTACCAACTGGTGCGTCCCAAGGGCTTCCAGAAGTGCCCGAGGAGGTCCTGCAGCATGAACCGTCCCACACGGGTGCCGGCGTCGAGGACAGTAAGGATAAATAAGGCCTCAAACATGATGGCAAAGTGATACCAGATGGCTTCAAGCCGGCGCATGCCCAGCGTACTAGAAAAGATCTGCGCCATCCCGACAGCGAGGGAGGGTGCGCCCCCGGTGCGATTAAACAGGGAAATCTCGCCGACGCGGCTAGCCAGTTCCGACATGTCCTGGGTGCTGACCGGAAAGCCCCAGCCAGAAATGGTAGCCACCGCCTTCTCTGCCGCAGTCCCAACGATTCCTGCCGGACTGTTGATGGCAAAGTAGACGCCTGGTTTCAGTACTGTGGCTGCCACCATGGCCATCACCCCAACGAGGGACTCCATCATCATGCTGCCGTAGCCAATCATCCGTGCGTGGTTCTCTTTGGCGATCAGCTTCGGAGTTGTTCCCGAGGCAATCAAGGAGTGGAAACCGGAGATAGCCCCACAGGCGATGGTGATGAAGCAGAAGGGAAAGACCTTGCCAGCGAAGATGGGGCCGGTGCCGTCGGTGAAGCGGGTCACCGGCGGCAGCAGCATCTGAGGATGAGCCGCCAGGATGCCCAAGGCCAGGGCCAGGATAGTTCCCAGCTTGATGAAAGTGCTGAGGTAATCGCGTGGTGCGAGAAGCAGCCACACCGGCAGCACCGAGGCCGCGAAGCCATAGACGATGATCATCCAGGCGAGTGCCACGCTCCCATAAGTGAAGTAGTGTGCCAGTGCCGGCGACTCGGCGACGTAGCGTCCCCCGATTACGCCGGCCACGACCAGCACAAGGCCTAGAACGGATGCCTCCATCACCCGCCCTGGACGCAAGTAGCGCAGGTAAATGCCCAGCAACAGAGCGACGGGAATGGTGACAGCGATGGTGAAGAGTCCCCAGGGGCTGGCCCTGAGCGCGTTGACCACAACCAGGGCCACCACGGCAATCAGGATGACCATGATGAAGAGCACCCCGAACAGGGCCGTCCAGCCCCCCAGCGAGCTGATCTCGTCCTTGGCCATCTGGCCGAGCGATTTTCCGTCTCGCCGCATCGAGCAGAAGAGAGTGACAAAGTCCTGCACACAGCCTCCGAGCACGGCTCCCACCACGATCCACAGGGTGCCGGGAAGGTAGCCGAACTGGGCGGCCAGAATCGGCCCTACCAGTGGTCCCGGACCAGCAATAGCGGCGAAATGATGGCCAAAGACTACCCACTTGTTGGTGGGCACGAAGTCACGTCCATCCTCCAGGCGCTCGGCAGGCGTCGCCCGCCGGTCACTCAACTCCAGCACGCGGCAGGCAATAAATCGGCTGTAAAAGCGGTATCCCAGGGCGTAGAGGCACGCGGCAGCCACCACTAGCCACACGGCGTTCAGATGCTCGCCACGGGCGGTGGCGACCAGGCCCAACGCGGCCGCTCCAAACAGGGCCACTACTATCCAGAAGAGTCGTCGGGCAACGCTCATCGCAAACGACGATACTGCATCTTCATGTTGGGGCGGGCTAAACTCACTGCTCTTCGACAATCAGCTCGCCCTTCATTTTGGGGTGGCCCAAACCACAGAGGTCCGAGCACTTGAAGGAGAACGTTCCGGCCCTATCTGCAGTGAACTCAAGGCTGGTGGGCTTACCCTTTTCCAGCTTCTGATTAAGGTTGAAGGCATCTAATCTGAAGCCGTGGTCGCGGTCCAAGGCAGTGATCACGAGTCGTACGCGCTCACCCTTCTTCACGACGATCTCCTTCGGGTCAAATCGGTATTTACAGGCTGTCATCATGATCTCGCGGACTTCACCAGTCCTTGCGGTTGGTTGCTCCTGGCCTCTCGCCAGCCCGCTGCTCACCAGTATGCAAGCCGATGCGGCGAGGTTGGCGAGATACAGCGCGCGCTTGGTTTCCATAAGCCCTCCCACGTTACCCAATTTACTTTAAGGTGGCCTGGTCTGCCATGTGCCGCCATTGGGGCAGCCCCCAGGAGCCTAACTAAGGGTCCCGCCAACGAGTCGCGTGAAGCAGATGCGTGCCCAGCCACGGTACCATTTTTGCCGCCAAGTCCTGCACCTCGCTCGGCGCACGGACTAAGGTGCGGATCAGGGCTGCGACAGTATAACTCCGTCCAGCCGCCCGCGAGAGCAGGCAAGCATAGCGGCGGGTGACATCTGCCGGTGAGCCGCCAAGCCCTTCGGCCACGGCCCTATCCGCTACGACGCTGGCCGCCAGCCGCCCGGCGTGGAGCGCCATGGAGATTCCGTCGCCAGTGAATGGATCCAGAAAGCCGGCGGCGTCGCCAGCCAGCAGCACCCCTTCCCGCCCGGCGGGCCCACGCGCCGGGCGGAGGGGAGCCGTAGCCAGTGTAGGCGATACCTGCTGCGCTCCTCTCAGTCGCGCCTCGAGGGCTGGGTGCTGCGCAACGACTCGCAGCCACCGGGCTAGGTCTGTGAAAGCCTTGGCGCCTCCGTTCAAATGGCCGGCTTGCAGCAGGCTACGATGGACCAGGCAGCAGGCGTTGTACCGGCCGCCTTCTACCGGGGCCAGGCCGCAGTACCCGCCCTGGAAAAAGTACATCTCGATAGCGTCACGTTCGCTGACACCGCGGAAGTGAGCTTTGACGCCGACCCAGGGTCCGTAATTCGCTCTCGGCTCTCCCCGTCCCGGGGAGCGCAGCCCGTCAATGCGCCACCAGCGTCCGCAGGCTAGTATCAGAAAGCGTGCGTGCCGTACCTCCTGGCGATCGTCTTCGACTTCCCATCCGCTGCCGTCAGCAAGCCTGCGCACCTGGCGTACGGTGTTTCCTTCGATCATTTCAACGCCGAACTGCTTGTCTGACCGCCACAGCGCCTCGTCCATAACCAACCGTGACAAGCCGCGCCCTGGGCATGGCAACTGGAAGGCGTAGACCCTCCCGCGCGGAGAGACGAATTCGGCGCGGCGGATGACGGCTGCCTGGGCGAGGGTTTCGGGAATTAGTCGCTCGAGCAGGGGAAGTGACTCAGCGGAGATGAATTCCCCGCAGACCTTGTGGCGCGGGAAGCGGTGTTGTTCCCAGACAGCGGTCCGAAGTCCGCGCCTGCCAGCTTCGTAGGCCGCTGCGCTGCCAGCCGGACCCCCGCCGATGATGCCAAGGTCAAGGCGGATAAAGGTTCGAGGCGAAAGTGAAGAACCAGGTAGCGTAGTCTTGAGCCTCCCTCTTCACCCTTTAGCCTTTGCCCATCTCCGCATGCGACTTCCAAAGAATCAGCCCCAGCCGGAACAGGAGGAAACGCCGCACCTCAAAGTCCTGGAAGCCGGCCTCTCGAGCCAGTGCTGCCAGCTCCTGGCGAGTGTACGCTTGGCGTACGCTAGCCGCGGCGTCATGCCTCGACATGCGGTTGCTGGTGAACCCTGGGACCCAGCGGATGAACGCATAGGGCAACCAGTGGCGCTCGAGATCATTGATCAATACTGCCTCCCGCGCAACCCTGCCAAGCGCGCGGAGAAAGGCGACTGCGGCCGGGCCTGAGAAATGGTGAAACACGAGGTTGCACATCGCAACATCGAAGCTGCGTTCGGGAAAGGGAAGAGCCAAGGCGTCCGCGACGATAGGCTGCAGGCCGTCGGCGGGCACCTGACCATGAAGGAGGTGTGTGATCCGCCGATCGAGCACGACGAACCGCGCTGTGATCCCTCGTTGTGCAAGCTCGAAACGCAAGCAGCACGCCAACCGTGCATCACCGGCACCCACTTCGAGAATGCGGACGGGATGCCGACCGGCGCGGGCGAAATAGGCGTCCAGTAGCGCGCGCCACGTGGAGACACCTCCCAGCCAGCGGTTGATCGCCCACAGGTCATCGAGGTTACCAGCGACCTCTTCGGGTGATCCGCGGTCATAATCCAGCAGCTCTTCGCAGGGGACACGGCGCATAGCCATTCAGTCCGCCACGCGGGAAACCACCAGGGCCGAATTCTTTGAGCCGAAGGCGATGCAGTTGCAGATGGCGTGCTCGATGGTACCCTCGCGGAAGCGATGGGGAATGTAGTCAAGGTCACACTCGGGATCGGCGACATCGAGGTTCAAGGTTGGTGGCAGACGGCGGTCGCGCATGGCCAGCAGGGTGGCAGCAACACCCGCCGCCCCACAGGCGCCCTGGGGATGGCCGATCATGGACTTAAGAGCTGAAGCCGGGACCTGGTAGGCGCGACGGCCCAGGGTCAGCTTGAGGGCCCGGGTTTCGATGCGGTCATTGAGCACCGTCGAGGTGCCGTGCAGGTTCACATAGTCCACCTGCATGGGACCGATCCCTGCCTGCTCCATCGCTTCGGTCATGGCACGTGCCGGCTCCTCCCCGTCTTCACCCAGGCGCACGCGGTGAAACGCTTCGCAGTTGGATGCGTAGCCGGAAATTTCCCCGTAGATGTGAGCACCGCGAGCGCGGGCCTGCTCATACTCCTCGAGCACGAACATCCAAGCCCCTTCACCCAACACGAAACCATCACGATCAGCGGAAAACGGGCGAGAGCCTCGTTCCGGAGCGTGGTTCCAAGAAGGCGTGAGGATCCGCATCACGCCGAATGCCCGCATGATGAGAGGCGAAATGGGTGCGTCCCCTCCACCACAGATCACAGTGCGCGCCATGCCGCAGCGAATGTTTTGGGCGGCGTAACCCAACGCGTCCGTCGAGGACGTGCAACCGGTGGAGATGACGTGGCTGAAGCCGCGAAAGCCAAAATACATCGAAACTTCGCTAGCCAGCGTGCCGATGGTGGCCGAGGGGATGGTGTAAACGCTACACTGGCGGGCATGGCCAGAAAAATAGAGGGAAAACTGGCGTTCCACGAACTCCTGGCCTCCGCCGCCCGAGCCCAGCAGAACTCCTATCTGTCGCTTTTCCTGGAGGGACATCTGTGCAGGATCGAGTCCTGCATCCTCGATGGCCTCGCGGGTTGCAGCAATGGCCAGAGGTACGACCCGACTGACATTCGAGACATCCTTCTCGCTGAGGTACTGCAACGGGTCGAACTCCGGAATCTCGCCAGCGATTTGCACGGAGAAATCGGAAGGGTCGAAGGACTGGATGCGCCGCACCCCACTCCGGCCTTGCCAGGTGCTGCACCAGAATGCCTCCCGCCCGATGCCGTTGGGACTCACGGCACCAATGCCGGTCACGACGACACGACGACTTGGCATTTGGCCCTCTTCCTCACGCTTCCTGATCGCTGTCTGCAGTCCTCATCAGGCTAGGCCGTCACCCAGGGCAGGGCGGCGCCAATCGGCTCACCCTGTCTTGCGTCTCAAGGTGATGTCATAGACTAACTCGAATTCGTTGCTCACGCGCACTGCTCCCAGCGCTTTGCGAACCGGCTGGATGCGGTAGTCGCGCAGCCGAAGTGTCTTCTTGCCGTACACACGCAGGTGGTCCCCGGCGCGCTCGGTGGCCAGGGAAAACTCTTCGTGGCGGGTAACGCCATGAAGCGTCAAGTCTGCCAGGAGGTGAAGGCTTCCAGGAGCGGATCCGAGGGTTACTGATCGCGATCGCAGTTCGACGAACGGGTAGTGCGTCACATCGAGCTGAGTGGGGCCGAGCATGGTCTGCTGGATCTGGAGCCGCGTTGCCTCAGACGCGTTCCGATCCTTTACCTTGAGCGATCCCGTATCCCCGGTCACGCGAATCGTCCATGATCCCGCGGTTCCGGCCTCAGCGCTGCCGGTAAACCGCCCAAGAATGATCCAGTGGTCGTCCCCCAAGCCTCCTAGCAGGCCACCTTTGAGGACGTGGATTTCGATGCGGCTGGCTTGCGGGTCGATGACGTAGTTTCCCAGCGTCTGCGCTGCCAAGCCCAGCGGCACGAACAAAACCGAGGCGGTTGCGACAATTTGCTTGCGCCTGTCTATGACACCTTTACGCCGCGTAGCCATTTCCGTTTCGCCGATACTTTCGACGCAGCGGATGTCTGGCAGGATGTATCGAAGCGCCGGGGAAGTCAAGGATGTGGCAGAGTGGGCCGGCATGAGGCAGCATGAAATCTATGATACAACTGGCATGAACGGAATGAAATCGCTTGAAGAGTATCTCACACTTGCGGAGAGCCATCACGGTCACATCTGCCCGGGCCAGGTGCTGGGAATCCGTATGGCCATGCTAGGGTTGCGGCTGATCGGCATCGCGGATCCGGGCGCGCATCGCAAGCGCTTGCTGACTTTTGTTGAGATTGATCGATGTGCAACGGACGCCATAGCCCTCGTTACGGGGTGCCAGCTGGGCTCGCGCTCGCTGAAGTTCGTTGACTACGGGAAGATGGCGGCGACCTTTCTCCACCTCGAAACTCAGCGCGCCGTGCGCGTCGCGGCGCGGGACGACGCGCGCGAAAGGGCAAAGGCGCTGTTTCCCGAGCTGGCTAGTCCGTACCGGCAGCAACTACAGGCTTACAAGATCATGCCGGAATCCGATCTATTCAATGTACAAACGGTGCGAGTCAAGCTGAAACCGGAAGACCTCCCAGGGGCGCCGCACTCCCGAGTGGCCTGCGACCTTTGCGGTGAGGGCATCAACGGCGGGCGGGAGGTGCGTGCGGCAGGGCGCGCATTGTGCCGCCCTTGCGCTGGCGAGGGCTACTACGAGCCTGCGCCGGAATCTGCCGATGACAAGTCGTAAGTACGAGCTAAGTGTTCGAGTCGTGCCGATTCCGTCCTCCCGTCTTGGGCGCTCGCCATCTGTCATCTAAGTCTTCTGATGGGCTATCCCGTGACTATCGCGAACTCACCGCCTGCCACCCCTTTTTACATTCGCCGCTACCGGCCCGTTGCCACGTACGTACTACTAGCCCTTAACTTCGCAATCTTCGGCCTGTTGACCTGGGCAGGCGGCTCCAGGAATCCGGAAGTGCAACTAAACTTTGGCGCCTCGTTTTGGCCCTATTTCCGGCACGGTGAATACTGGCGCGCAGTGATGCCGATGTTCCTGCATATCGGCTGGGCGCACCTGCTGATCAACATGTACGCCCTCTATCTGCTCGGGCAGATCGTGGAGCACGTTTACGGATATGGCCGATTCAGTTTTTTCTACGTGGGGAGCGGGATCAGCGGTTCGCTTGCGTCGATGGTGATGTCCCACCACGTCGCTGCCGGGGCCTCGGGCGCCATCATGGGCATTGTGGGCGTCATGCTGGTCGCTGGGTACTTGCATCGCGACGCCATACCCCGGCGGATGAAAAGCGTTTTCGGGCGGGGAATCCTGGCCACCATTGTCGCCACCTTCGCGCTGGGCTTTCTGGTTTCGGGAATTGACAACTGGGGTCACTTCGGCGGCCTGGTGGCTGGCATGCTCCTCGCTTGGATTATCCCGCCTCCGCGCCCGGAACCGGCACCTGGCACCGACTCCGGGCGCGCTTGGCAGCGGGCGACGCTGATTCCCGTCATCATCGTTGCTGCTGCCATGGCTGCTGCCGCCAGACACTACCGGGCGGCGCGGGCGGCCGCAAAGCTGCTGGAACGCGGACAAGAACAGCGCGCAGCGCACCAACTCGACCAGGCTATCCGGAGCTTCCAGGAAGCGGCGCGGCTCGTTCCAGCTGACGAACGTCCGCATCAGCGGCTGGGAGCCCTCTACCTTGCCCAGAACCAGCCCGATCAGGCTGTCCGGGAGTATGCCGAAGCCCTTCGCCTGAATCCAGACGACCCCCTCAGCCGCGTCGGGTTGGCGGAAGCCTACCAGGCTCAAGGTAACACGGCCAAGGCTCAGGAACTGATGCGCGGGTTGATGCGGGCGGCGAAGCTGACTGCTGACGAAGAGGCTACCTTAGGAACGGAGCTTTATCAACACAAGCTTTATGAGCAGGCGGTGGCGCACCTCGAGCGCGCGCTCCAGCTCGATCCCAAGCTCGCGGTGGCTCACAATAACCTGGCGTGGCTTTTCGCCACCAGCGAAGATCCAAAATTCCGCCGCCCCCGCCAAGCCCTGGAGCACGCTCAGCGCGCCGTCGAGCTCACCAACTGGAAGCAGCCTGAGTTCATCGACACGCTGGCGGAGGCTTACTATGCCATCGGCAATTACCAAGCGGCAGTCAACGCCGAGGTCCGGGCTTTGCAGCTGGCTCCCAACCACCCTGAGTACCAGCACCATATGGCAAGATATCGAAAGGCAGCATCCGCCGGTGCCTACCCATGATCGAGCCGAAACGGAGCGGGCCAAGGATCACTTGCCTACGGGACTCCGCTTCGCACGGAGGGCCGGCAGCCCCTGACGTATAATGCTCGCGATGTGGCCGGAATTCGCTGCCGTCGCTTTTCGGGATTTGCTCAAGGCGGAAGCTAACCTGGCGCGCCTGCACACCCGCTTGCCACCCGAACTGCGAGGACCCCTGGCGTCGCTTTTGGCGCAGAACCCTGACCCTGACAACGCCTTAAACCTCCTCGAGCGTTTCGTGGACAAGGCCTCGCCCGATCTTCTTCGCGAGATGGTGCGTTTCCCCGCCGCACTCAGTTACGTGGTAGCCACGTTCGGCAATAGCGAATGGCTGGCCGAGACTTTTCTTGCCGATCCGGACTTGGCCATCCAGTTTGCCCGCGACCGCAACTTTGCCAAGCTCAAATCCAAGGAGGACCTGCTGCAGGATTTCGCACGCTTTGCCGTTACGGATCCGGATCCTTGGCTGGCTGCGCAACTCGCTCGATTTAAGCGGCGGAATTACCTGCGTATTGCGCTGAAGGACTGGCTGGGCCTTTCCACGCTGGCGGAAACCACGCTCGAGCTTTCGGCGTTAGCCGATGTCATCCTGACCAACGCCCTCACCTATTGTGACCAAGAGCTGGCTAAGCGGTACGGCCAGCCGCAGTATCGCGGTTCTGACGGGCGCATTGCCCGCAGCGGATTCAGCATCATCTCCCTGGGCAAACTGGGTGGGAACGAGCTCAACTACAGCTCGGACATCGACTTGCTCTTTCTCTATTCGCATGACGGCGAGACCTCAGGAGGCAGCGAGCGCGACTCCGTGATCTCCAACAAAGAGTACTTCGTGCGGCTGGCTCACGCCATCGTCCGCACTATCACCCAGACCACCCCGCATGGAGAGGTGTTCCGCGTTGATTTGCGGTTGCGGCCAGAAGGCGACCAGGGCGATCTCACTATCTCGTTGCGCTCGGCGCTCGAGTACTATGCGCGGCGGGCGCGCGAGTGGGAGCTACAGATGCTTCTCAAGGCGCGCCACTCCGCTGGCGATCCCAAACTGACCCGCGATTTTCTACGGGGCGTCGAGCGGGGTGTTTACAGCACGCCCGCCGACTTTGAGGCGGTGGAGAGCGTGCTGGGGTCCCGGGAGCAGCTGGCGCAACGGGTGCAGCGCAGTGCGGCGCGTCCGGCCGGGTGGGAATCGCCCGGTAGCATTGACGTCAAGCGCCACCGCGGTGGAATTCGCGACATCGAGTTTCTCACCCAATGCTTGCAGCGGCTGCACGGCGGAGTCGATCCCTGGGTGCGGTCCGGAGGCACGCTGCTGGCGCTCCGCAAGCTCAATGACAAGGGTTGGATCTCCGACCGCGACTACGCCACCCTGACCTCCGCCTATGATTTGCTGCGGCGGCTTGAACACTGCGTGCAGCTCGAACACGGCCGCCAGACCCACCGCCTGCCGGACACGCGCGACGAGCTGGAGCGTCTGGCGCACCGGATGCGGATCCAGGCTCCGCCAGGCAAGAGGCTAAGCGACGTGCTGCTCCAACAAGTTCAGGCGGCCTTTGCAGGTGTCAACGAGATCTATGAGCGGGTTATTCACGCGCACGGTGCCAGGGCGCGCAGCCTTTCGGAGACCGGATTTGAGCTCACGGCCCCGCTCACTCCGCTTCCGGACCGCGGTTTAGCCTCCTTTGACTCGGCTTTAGCGTGCCTAGAAGCTCAGGCGCCCGAACTGGCTTCGATAATCCACAGGATGGAGATGAACGGGCGTTCGCGTGGCGACGTGGGAAAATTCGTCGCCAGCTTGCTGAGTTCTTCCGACCATTTCTCGCTGGCCCGCGAAAACCCGGAGCGGTTTCGCCGTGCCCTTGAGCTGATAGCCGCCAGTGAGTACCTGGCCGGATTGTTGATTCATCATCCCGAGGATATGGCCGCCCTGGATGCGGTCCCCCGGTACACTGCCAGCCCGGCTAACAGCGGTTCTGGGTTGGAGGCGGGGAGCGAGTTAAACGCTGCCGCAAACCTGTTCGCCGCGGAGCTCTTTGCTCCGGATGCTGACGCTACGGGCTCGGTCGTGGACGAGCCGTCGCTGTTCCCCTGGGTGGGACAACCGCGGTGGAGCGTGCGCGAGAAGATGGCGCTGCTTCGCCGCGAATACCGGGGACGGTCGCTACAGGCGGCCGCGTGCGAAATCTCCGGCCCGTTAGCGATCTTTCCTGCGCTGCAGCGGCGCTCGCGCCTCGCCCGCTCGGCGATTGCCAGCGCTCTGGCGATTGCCGCCGAAGCGCTAGACCTGACCCCGGCTGAACGTGTCGTTCGGGGCAACCTGCCTCTAGGGGTCCTAGCGCTTGGCCGCCTGGGGCTGGGCGAATTCGACCTGGCCAGCGACGCCGACCTGGTCTTCGTGGCCGAGCCGAAGGCCGCGCCTGAGCAGCTGGACGTCTGCACGCGGCTGGCAGAAAGGACGATCGACGTCCTGGCCAGCTACACCCGTGACGGAACGGTGTTCGCCGTGGACACGCGCTTGCGCCCCCGCGGGCGGGAGGGGGAGCTCGTGGTCACCGAGGACTCGTTGCTGAGCTATCTCCGGGAATCTGCTCAAGCGTGGGAGGGGTTGACCTATCTCAAGGCGCTCCCTGTCGCCGGTAATCGGGCTCTGGGAAGCCGGCTGGCGGCAAGCCTTCAGGAGGTCATCTTGGCTCGTTTCGCCGGGGATCCTACGCTGCGTGACCAGCTTGACGCCATGCGGCAGCGGCTGGAGCGTGAAATGCCAGCGCCGGCCACTAATATGAAGACTGCTCCGGGCGGTTACTACGACGTGGACTTTGCCGTGTCCTATCTGCGCCTGGCTCACCACGTGAAGATGATGCCGGGCAGCCATATGCTGGCCCAGATCCGTGCCCTAAACCGAGCTGGAATCCTCGCGGATGGCGACGCCCGCCTTCTCACCGAAGGCGTCCTATTCCTGCGCTCGCTGGATCATGCTGTCCGGATCGTGGCCGGCAGGCCTCCGGCCGGCCTGCCGGAACGCGGTCCGTGCGCCGAGGCAGTCGAGGCGCTGGCGCAACGCTGGAGGCTGCTCCACCCGGGCGAATCCCCGGCCTTGCGCTTGCGCCAGGTTCAGGAAGGGGTCCGCGGCCTTTACTGCCGGCTAGTGGCCGGCCGCGCGGGCACGGCGGCCGACGCTCTCCGCGCTTAGGGTGAGCTGCTCGCAGCTTGTCACCCTTTCTTTTCTCGCCTTGCCGGATCGGAACGCTTGCCGGCGTCACAAGGGTGAGATTTCGTCTTCCTCTTCCTTCTTTTTCTCGGGAAACTGCCGCTCCAGGATGCGGCGCGCCACGTCGCGCCCTCCCAGGCCAAAAGCAATGGCCAGGCCGAGCATCACCGCGCCGAAGCTGATGGAGAAGGCAATCAGGACCACGCGGTGTCCGACTCCCAGCTGATCCAGCGCCATCGTCGCCGCAAAGATCACGATGAGAAACTGAACCACATTGCTCAGGAAGCGGGGCGAAGCATAGTTGGCGTTCACGGCCGCCAGTAAGGTCGCCCGGCCAAAGAAGTTGGCCAGCAGCAGCCCTAACAGCAGGACCAGCAGGGCGACGACGAGCTGAGGGATGAACAGGATGATCTTCGAGACCTCCTCCTGCAAGCCGAAGATGCCCAGCGAGCTCGAGGCCAGAAACGTGAAGCCGAGGCCGACCCCCCAGAACACGAGGCGTGCCAGTAGCTCATCGGGAGGGGGCAGAGCCGCTTTCCTGAGGGTAGGAATGAGCGAGGTGTTGCGGAAGAGGGCATTGAACCTGACCCAGGCGAGGACCTTCTTCAGGATCCATTGGAGGATGAAGGCTCCGACCCAGCCAATGACGATGATGATCAGGACGGCCACCAGGCGCGGCAGAAGGCCCATGATGCCGCGGAAGAACTGGCTTAGGGTGGTGCTCAGCGTGCCGACGATGTACTGCCACATAGTCACCTCACTTTTTCGCCGTCCAGCCCTCCACCAGGTACGCTTTCAATTCCTCGAACCGCCTGCTCAACGCCTCGAGGTGCTGCTCCACTTCTTCCGCTCCCGCCCGGTAATGTTGCAGGACGAACGATGCCACCCGGCCCTGGTAGAGCGGCACCAGGGCCTGTAACAAGTGATCGCGGTTGATCACCGAGTGGTGATAGGAGGCGGCGAATTCGTAAATGGTCTTGACCCAGAGGTCGTCGGGAAAACGGAACTCGCGGTCGTCCAGGGCCGCCACTTGCTGGATCTGCTGCAGAGTGGTGGGGGTAAGAATGGACTGCAGGACCGAGGCGAGTTCGGCGGCTCCCGTACGGAACGTTTGCAGCAGGCGCGCACGATTGATCCGCACCGGCTCGACCGCGACGCCGTACTGGAAGCCGAACACCGGTGTGGGCTGAGATCCGGAGCGGTTCATCCAGAAGGCCTCGTGGGCTTCGAGGCACCGCAGCAGTTCGCCCACGGCTTGCCGTACCGTGGCCACGATGTCGTGGCGCGCCGTGTTGCGTCCCAGCGTCTTCGGCCCCAAGAACGCCTGGCAGACGCGGTAGTTTCCCACCAGAGCCAGGGTCGTCATCCATAGCCGCAGGCCCTCTTGGGAGGTGTCAGTCTGCCGCCAGACGTCCTGGGCTGCCAGGTGCGATGCTAACCGCCCTGAAAGGCCTACCTCGGTGGCCGTCGGTTCGCGGATGTCACTCCCATAGGTAGCGCGAATTAGCGGCCAAAGTACGTTCTTGATCAGCAGGCCGTCAAACTTATGCCGACGGTAGATAGGGGCAACAAAGTCAAACTTTTCCTTGTAGATGGGCCGCACCAAAGCGTCCACCCATTCCGGCGTGATGCTCTCGAGATCGGGGGAAAGACTGATGCAGGCCTTGGCTCCCAGCAGGTCCGCTGCCGCTAAAATCGTGCGCCAGGCAAGGCCGCTCCCATGGCCGATGGGATAAACCGTGCTCACGCGCTGAAAGGTGCGGAGCGGGGAAGCGGCGAGGAGCGTTTCATAGTGCTCGACGGTGGTGGTGCGCACCAGTTCGGGTGTGCCATCCGTCGATCCCCCGTCCGGGTTAATCAGGACGCTGCGCTCCCGCGGGAAATATTTGGCCAGCCCCACTTGGATCGCGTTCAGCACGCGGCCGACGGTGGCGCGGTTGTTAAAGGTGGGCAGCCCGACCACGATGTCAACGCCGCCCACCGCCGTGAGCTGGCGGACGAAATCGTCAGTGAGAAACGTATCCTCGGCCACGCCATACCCTCCGGTGGCAGGGGCGAAGTGCGCTCTTGGTTCAAGCGGCGGTCCTCGCCGCGACAGCCGGGTTACAGCCTCCGCAGGCGAAACCAATAATACTGGTAAGGCCCCAGGGTGATCGGGTAGGGAGCCTCGCCGATGCGGGGAAAGAGGTTTCCTCCGAACATTTCGATGGGAACCATGCCACGCCAGCGCCGCAGGTCGAGCTCGACGGGGTGGGCCGAGCTCGAGAGGTTGTTCACCACTAGCACGGTCTCGCCCTGGTATTCCCGCACGTAGGCCAGGGCGCGGTGGTTGGCCGGATGCAGAAATTCGATGCTTCCCCGGCCAAACACCCGCGTCGACTTCCGCACGCGAATAATGCGCTTCATCCAGGCCAGCAGCGAATGCGCGGAGCGCAGCTGCGATTCGACGTTGATCCGCTGGTAGCCGTAGACGGGATTGGCGATCAAAGGAAGGTAGAGGCGCTCCGGGTCGGCCTGGGAGAACCCGGCGTTCCACCCGCCGTTCCATTGCATGGGGGTGCGTACGCCATTGCGATCACCCAAATAAATGTTGTCGCCCATGCCAATCTCGTCGCCGTAATAGATGATGGGGCTGCCGGGCAGAGAGAGCAACAGGCTGTTCATTAGCTCGATGCGCCGGCGGTCGTTGTCCACCAGCGGAGCGAGGCGGCGGCGGATGCCCAGGTTCAGGCGCGCTGCCCGGTCGAGAGCGTACTCATCGTACATGTAGTCGCGCTCCTCGTCGCTCACCATCTCCAGGGTCAGCTCATCATGGTTTCGGAGGAAGATACCCCACTGGCATGTCGGGGGGATATCGGGGGTGCGGCGCAGAATGTCGATGATCGGCTTCCGGTCCTCGAGGCGCACGGCCATGAACATGCGTGGCATAAGGGGAAAGTGGAAGGCCATGTGGAATTCATCCCCGTCGCCGAAGTAGGCGCGGACGTCGGCTGGCCACTGGTTGGCTTCGGCCAACAGAAAGTTCGACCCGAAGGCTTCGTCCAGCCGGCGCCGCAAGAACTTGATGATCTGGTGCGTTTCGGGAAGGTTCTCGCAGTTGGTGCCCTCGCGCTCGACCAAGTAGGGCACCGCGTCCACCCGGAAGCCGTCCACGCCCAACTCCCGCCAGTACTTCATGATCTTCCACACTTCCTCGACCACTTCCGGATTATCAAAATTCAAGTCGGGCTGATGGCTGAAGAACCGGTGCCAGTAGTACTGCTTGGAGATGGGGTCCCAGGCCCAATTGGAGAGCTCGGTATCGGTAAAGATGATGCGGGCCTCGCGGTAACGGTCGTCGGTGTCGCTCCAGACATACCAGTTGCGCTTGGGATTGTCGCGCGACTTTCTTGCTTCCTGAAACCAGGGATGCTGGTCCGAGGTGTGGTTCACCACCAGCTCGGTCACCACCCGCATCCGCCGGCGATGAGCTTCCTCTAGAAATACCTTGAGGTCCTCCAGGGTGCCGTAATTCGGGTGGACGTCCGTGTAGTCGGCGACGTCGTAGCCGTCATCGCGCAGTGGGGAGGGATAGAAAGGCAACAGCCAGATGGTGTCAACGCCGAGCTCCTCGAGGTAGTCCAGCTTCTGCGTTAGGCCGCGAAAGTCACCGATGCCATCCGCGTTGCTGTCGTAAAAGGCCCGGACGTGAACTTCGTAGAACACGGCGTCCTTGTACCACAGGGGGTCATCGTCGGGTTGGGTTCGAGCGTCGGGCACCGAAGAAAAACCTTCCAACAGGCTCAGGGAATTCTAGGATTTCAGGGCCTGCCGTTGCGTTGCCCTGGAACGGTGGTCGTTGACCGCCGTCCACCTGCGGGCCGTTCGCCCCAAAATGAACGGCGCTGAATTTGAAGGGTTGAGCACTGATTCAGAGCAGCCACCGCTGCTGCCTGTTTCCATGCCGATGCCTTGGACAAACAGGGGAGGACCACGAAGCGCGAGGCGACCGCCCGAATGATAGGATCTATCCCATGGACTTCGACCGCCACCCGCTAGCGTGCGGCGCGCTTGCGCGGCTTCCTTTCGCCCTCGGCGGCGGCCACGGCCGGTTTCTTGGCCGTCGCCTGGCGGGCCGCGAGGCTTTTCTTTAACGCCTCCATCATATCGATGACCGGCGCCAGCTGCGGCTGAGGCGCGGTGGCTACCTCCTGGCCCTTCAGCTTGGCATCGATGAGCTCCTTGAGCCGTGTCTGGTATTCGTCGTGGTATTTGCCGGGCTGGAAGTCGGCCACCAGCGTGTCGACGAGCTGCCGGGCCAGCTTCATTTCTTCGGGCTTCACCTGCACCTGGTCCGTGGTGCCGTATTCGGCTACCTGGCGGATTTCATTGGCATAGTGCAGGGTGTGCAAGGTCAGGCCGTTGGCGCGCGGGCGGATTAATACAATGTACTCGCGTTGATGCATGGCCAGCTTGGCGATGGCAGCCCGCCCCGTTTCTTCCAGGGTCTTCAGTAGCAGTTGGTAGGCCTTACGTCCGGGGTCCTCCGGCACCACCAGGTAGGAAGTGTCCAGGTACAAGGGGTCGACTTCGCTCAAGTTCACAAATTCCAGGATCTCCATGGTGCGCGCGGAGGCCGGAGCGATTTTCTTGATCTCCTCTTCTTCGACCAGCACATATTGGCCCTTTTCGTACTCATAGCCCTTCACGACTTCCGAGCGTTCCACCATCCGCTGGCAGGTCGGGCAGTAGAGGGGCTGCTTCAGCCGCGAGTGGCATTCCCTGTGGAGCTGGTTAAGCGCAATGTGCTCCTCCCGCGCGGCCGAAAAGAGCTTGATCGGAATGGATATGAGACCGAAGGTTAGGTAGCCCTTCCAGACAGACGTCGCCATGCCGGCACCTCGATTCTGCCCTCCCAGCCCCAGCCTAGCCTAAGCGTGGAAGGCGTGCAAGGCGCCGCCACGCCTCAGCGCCAGACGTGTTTCCCGTCCTAAACGTCAGCCTGTTTTCCCCTTTATGGTAGAGTCCCTTTCGTGGCCGCTGCCACTGTCACCATTTCGCCGCGAGGGGTGGATCGGTTGCTGGCCGGCCATCCCTGGATCTATCGCACGGACGTCACCGACGCCGACGGTGCGGAACCCGGCTCGATCGTACAACTGGTCGACCGCCGCAAGCGTTTCTGGGGGCAGGCGCTCTACAGCAGCACATCGCAGATCGCCTTACGCTTCCTGACGCGCGAGAACCGCGCGGTGGACAAGACCTTTTTCGCTGAGCGCATCGCCGCGGCCGCCGCCTATCGCGCCCAGGTGGTCACCCGCTCGACTGCCTGCCGGCTGGTGGCGGCAGAAGGTGACTTGCTGCCCAGCCTGATCGTCGACCGCTACGGCGATTGCCTGGTGATGCAAACGCTGAGCCAGGGCATGGACCGGCTCAAGCCCCTGTTGGTGGAAATTCTTCAGGAGCAGTTCGCTCCTCGCTCGATCCTCGAGCGCAATGACAGCTCGGTGCGTAAGCTCGAAGACCTGGAGGAACGTCGGGGTGTGCTGGCCGGCGAACCGGTGCGCGAGGTGGTGACGGAAGAAGACGGCGTCCGGCTGTGCTACGACCTCGAAACCGGACAAAAGACGGGCGGCTTCCTCGATCAACGGGAGAACGTCACTGCCGCCCGTTCATACGCCCGCGGCCGCCTCCTCGATTGCTTTACGTACACCGGGCGCTTTGCCGTCGGCCTTGCCCGGCAATGTGATTCGGTGCTGGCCATCGATTCATCTCCCCAGGCCCTGAGCCTCGCCCGGCGCAACCAGGAGCTGAATGGCCTCACCAACATCGAGTGGCGGGAGGGAAACTGCTTTGACTTTCTCAAGGCGGCAGACCATGAGGGCCAGCGGTTTGATATGGTGGTGCTCGATCCGCCGGCGTTTGCGCGCCAGCGAGCGGCGCTGGAATCCGCCCTGCGCGGATACAAGGAACTGAACCTTCGGGCCATCAAGATTCTCAATCCTGGCGGCTACCTGGTTACCTGCTCGTGCTCCTTCCACGTGAAGGAAAGCGACTTTTTGGGCGCCATTGCTTCGGCAGCCCTCGACGCCCGCCGCACCCTGGTGGTGGTCGAACGCCGCACCCAGTCACGCGACCATCCCATCCTGCTCACGGTGCCCGAAACGCATTACCTGAAATGTTTCATCCTGCGCGTCCTCTAGCGGACGGGCCACCAGCGGGTGGGTGTTTCCAATGTAAACCATGTGTGCCTAGTATGCAGCCTCCGCCGGACTCATGATGGTGCCGCTTGCCGACAATGTATGGTTTCGTTACGAGTGCCCTTCAGCCGGGCGGCGGACGTCCTGCCCCCCGGCGCTGCAAAGGTTAATTTGACCAAACGAACCGGATAAGTTGTTGAAAAATCGAGGTGAGTCCTTAGAAAGAGCTGCAAAAACGTGCGCGCTCCACCGCGCCGTCTTGTGTCCGGTGGAATCCGCCCCGATGGTGCGCTTGCATCCGGGGTTGATTCCATGTTACCCATAGCGAGGCCGCTCGGCAGCGCGCTCGAGCCGCTGGCAGCTCAATCGGGAGGGGGTGCGGAATGAGGCAGGCGGGACTGGAGGGATTCAGGAAGACAAGCGCAAGGCTGCTTTGCTTTGTCGTCGCTCTGGGTGCGATGGCAACGGGCGCTTCGCTTTGGCTTCGGCTGGATGAGGCCGTAGCGCTGCGCTGCCGCCGGCTAGGCGCAGCCAGTCCGCAGCGCTTGCCGCATGCCGCCAGAGCTGGCCAGATCACGACTGCCGAACGCCGTCGCCTGCTTGCCGCCATCGGCCGTGCCCCCCTGGCCTTCGAACCCAACCGGGGCCAGGCAGACAGCGTGGTGGAATACCTGGCCCGGGGAGCAGGCTATTCCCTCTTCTTGACCCACGACGCCGCCCTATTGATCCTGCGCCCTAGCCGGGTCCTGAATCCCCGTGCGCCCGCGGCGGCACTTCTGCGGATGCAGCTCGTAGGCGCGAACCAGCATGCGCCCGTGTCGGCCTCGGACGTCTTACCGGGCAGGGTGAACTATTTCCTGGGCAACGATCCGGCGAAGTGGCGCACTAACCTGCCTACTTACGCCCAGGTCCGGTACCGCAGCGTTTATCCGGGTGTGGACCTGGTCTTTTACGGAAAGGATGGCCAGCTTGAGTACGACTTTGTCTTGGCGCCAGGGGCCGACCCGCGAGCCATTCGATTGGTGCTGGCTCCGGATCCGGCAGCCAGCAGGTCGAACGCCGCTCGCGCTGGCCGACCGTCGACCGCGGCGCCACCCCTTAGAATCGCGCCGAATGGCGATTTGGTGGTGCCCCTCCTCAGTGGCGAGGTCCGTTTCCGCAAGCCTCGTGTCTATCAGCCCACTCTAGGTCTTCAGGCGCCGGCCGCCAATTCTCCGTCACAGCGTACAACAAACCCAATAGCAGGAATCACCAAGCTCCTGGACGGCAAGTACGTTTTAAAGGGTCGCCAACAGGTGGCGTTCGAAGTGGACGGGTACGACCGAACGAAGCCCTTGGTCATTGATCCGGTGCTGGCTTATTCCACTTATCTGGGTGGCTCTGCTTCCGATGTGGTGACCGGAGTCGCCGTGGACTCGAGCCGCCGGGTCTACGTGACAGGAACCACGTCCTCGTCTGATTTCCCAGTCAAGAATGCAGAGCAGGGAACAACCGGCGGCCCTTCCGACGTATTCATCTCCAAATTTGATACGACCCAGCCGGGAACGGCATCGCTGATTTACTCGACTTATCTGGGAGGCAACGACAACGAGCTGGGAGGCGGGATCGCCGTCGACAGCTCAGGCCAGGTCTACGTGGCTGGCCAGACAGCGTCGCTGAACTTTCCGGTTACGCCGAACGCCTATCAGGGCACGCTCCATGGCACTCACGATGCCTTTGTGGCTAAGCTCAACGCCGCGGGCAGCGCACGCCTTTATTGCACTTACCTGGGTGGCAGCGGCGGCAATGGCTCTGACACGGATGCCGCCTTGGGCATAACCGTGGATTCATCCCAGGTGGCGTATGTGACTGGTCAGACCAATTCTGCCGATTTCTTTAGCACCCCGGTGAACGGGTTCCAACCTACGCTTGGCGGGGGGCAGGATGCATTCCTGGCGAAGATTGACACGACCAAGTCCGGTCTAGCTTCCATAGTCTACTCGACCTTTATTGGCGGCTCGGGGGATGAGTCGGGAAGCGCAGTGGCCACGGACGGCAGCGGCAAGGCCTACGTCACCGGCAACACCCTCTCGTCGGACTTTCCCGTGAGCTCCGGCGCCTTCCAGACAAGCTTTGGCGGCGGCACCTGCACCATCAACAATACGACGGGTCCCTGCCTCGACGCCTTCGTCACCGCTATCGATACCACGACTTCTGGCGCGAGCTCTCGCCTCTATGCGACCTACCTGGGAGGCAACAACAACGATACCGGTACGGGTATTGCCGTCGCCAACGGCAACGCCTACGTGGCGGGATCCACATCTTCGGGTAATTTCCCGACCACCAGCGGAGTCGTGCAGGGTAAGCTGGCTGGCGCCTCCGATGCGTTTGTGGCGGAGCTGAACACCGCTGGCAGTGCCCTCGTCTACTCCACCTTTTTGGGGGGAAGCGCCACGGATGAGGGAAACGCCATCGCGCTGGACGCCGCTGGCAACGCCTACGTTGCGGGTACGACCTTATCCACGGATTTTCCTCTCGAAAGCCCGGTCCAGGCATCGCTCGCCGGCGGCCCGGATGCCTTTCTGTCTAAGATCAATGCGCAAGGCACGGCGCTCATCTTCTCGACCTACCTGGGCGGCAACGGAACGGACAACGGAGCCACCCTGGCCGTGGACGGCTCAGGCAATGCCTATATCGCGGGTGAAACCCAGTCCAGTAACTTCCCGCCGGGGAACAATGGCTACAACAACAGCTGCACCCTGAGCGGCACCGGAAACTGCGACGATGCCTTCCTTGCCGAGCTCACTAACCTGCAGTTGCCCGCTGTGCTCCTGTCGTCTTCCAGCCTCACCTTCGGCAGCCAGACCATCAACACCCCCAGCGCCCCGCAGACGGTGACCGTCACCAACGCCGGAGACGCCAGCCTGACCGTGACCAGCATCACGCTGGGCGGCACGGATCCGGGCGACTTTGCCGAAACGGACAATTGCGTGTCCTCCTCGCCGATCGCGCCCGGCGGCTCTTGCAATGTCCAGGTCACTTTTACCCCCACCGCCGCAGGGACTAGGACAGCGACGCTGAACATTGCCGACGACGCTGGCAACAGCCCGCAGGTAGTCGCGCTAAGCGGATCAGGGGTGCCAACCACGGTCTCCTTGGCTCCCAGCAGTCTGACATTTGGTCCCCAGCCGGTGGGCACCACCAGCGGCCCGCAGAACCTTACCTTGACCGATACCGGCAATGGTCCGCTGGCAATCACCAGCATCACCGTTAGTGGCGACTTTGCCCAGACCAACAATTGCCCTGTCTCACTTAAAGCGGGCGCGAGCTGCACGATCACTGTCGCCTTTACACCCACTGCAGCCGGCCAGCGTACCGGCACGGTGACGGTGACGGACAATGGCCTCAACAGCCCGCAAACTGCCAGCCTCGCGGGCACCGGCACCCAGGCCGCAGTGTCCTTTTCGCCTCCGAATGTGGCCTTCGGAAACCAGACGATCAACACAACCAGCCAGTCTGCTCTGGTCACGGTGGGGAGCACCGGCAACCTTGCCCTGAATATTTCCGCCATCGGCGTTACCGGCGCTAATGCGGCTGACTTCTCCCTGCTGGGACTTTCCACCTGCAAAGCTGGCTTGCAGCTTGCCCCCGGCAGCACCTGCACAATCCAAGTGGTCTTCAAGCCGTCCGCCACCGGGCCGCGGAGTGCGGCGATCGCCGTGACCGATAACGCAGCGGGGAGTCCGCAGCTGGTGCCTCTCTCCGGGACGGGAGTTCAGCCGCCCGACTTTTCTTTGACTGTCAGCGGCGCGAGTTCGGCCACGGTCACAGCGGGCGGCACCGCCACCTACACGCTGAATGCGGCCCCGATAGCCGGTTTCAACGGTACGATCAGCCTGACTTGCACTGGCGCGCCTTCGCTGTCCACCTGTACGGTGTCTCCTGCATCGGTCACACTCAGCGGCACTAGCGCCTCCACGGTCACGGTCAGCGTGACGACCACGGCCCGGTCAACGCTTTTCCCATGGTCGAGCAAACGCTGGCCGCCGGCGCCATTGCCCTTGGCGGGCGTGGTCTGGCCGCTAATGCTGGCGGTTCTAGCCGTTATGGCTGTGTTCACGGGACGGCGCCGCTTTGCCAGCCGTCTCCACCCCGTCGTAGCGTGTGGCGCGCTGTTGCTGCTTGCCCTAGGAGCAGTCGCCTGC
>CADDZE010000047.1 GCA_902812465.1 Acidobacteriota bacterium
TGGGACGGCTCTGCACTCGGTGCGACCGAAAAGGCGCCACCCCAGGCGGGCGGCTCGGAAGGGCCGCGTTGCCGCTAACCTCAGTCGCCCTACGGGCTCCTTCGGCTAGCGGCAAAGAAAAACCAAAACCAAACAGATCATGGGCTATAAAAACCGGACATCTTCCCGTGCTAAGAAGAGCCACTCTTCGGTTGCGTCGTCGGCATGAGTGGCGAGCGGCCTCTGACCGCCCCCTTCCGAGCCCATACAGCGCCGCTACCGCATCTCTCAGCTGCTGTTGGCGACGCGCGCCGAGGGGTGGCGAAGTGTCCGGCGCCGGGGCAATTTCAGCGCTACGGGCACCTCACCCACGCGCCCCACTAGCCAGTTGGCTAGTAGAAAACACGGTGGCGCCAGAACAAATCCGGCGACGCAGTCAATCAGGTAATGCTGCCGGAGGTAGACGGTGGAGATCCAGAGGCTGAGAATGAGCGGGGACAGAATCCAGAAGAGCCGACGCGAATTGCGCCAAGCGTAGAGCCACACGAGAAACGAGATCCCTACGTGAAGGCTGGGAAAGACGTCGCGCTGGATACGGGCGAAATCCATGAACTCCATCTGCCGGTTGAAGGCAGCCAGGGGCTGGCTGAGTGGCACGGTGAATTGCGATCTCAGCGTGTACTGAGGACCGATAGCGGGCACCAGCAGGTAACCCAGCATGCCAAAGAACGAGATTACCACCATGCCGCACATCATCTCGCGAAACCGCACCCGTGGCCGGCGCAGGTAAATGAAGCAGGCAACGACGGGAATGTTGAAGAGATGGAAGGTGTAGGCAAACTCCATCCATGCCGTGAGCGGCGGGGTAATGAATCGCTGCAGGGCCAGGCTGGCTTGGAAGCCAAAAATCTTCTGGTCGAGGGCCATGAGCGCTGCGTCGCGATCGTGTGTCACTACCAGGTGCGTCGCATTGCCCCACAGCGAGTAGTACATCATGAGGATCAGAAGAAAAGGGCTCCAGTCGCGCACGATCTCCGCGTAAGGGCGCAAGAAGGTGCGGAGGTCGCCGGTGGAGGGCTGGCCAGGCCCCATGAAGGAGTGCGCCAGTTCCTTAGCGAGGAGTAAGGCCACCGCCGGAATCACCACCATCACGCCAGATGGGCTGACGGGGAGTCCCCGGGCTTCATTGAAAACTACCTGCATGGCGAGAAAGAGAAGGAAGAAGAGAAGCGCCACCAGGTCTTCGAGCCGCAGCGTCAACGTGCGCTCCCTATTGCTGTGCATAAAGCTCCTGGAGCTCCCTGAAGCGCTGGCGACTCTCGGGCGAAAACGGTTGCTGCTCGGTCTGGCTCAGCACGGCGATGGCGCGCGGCGCGTCGCCATCGAGGAAATAAGCATGTGCCAGCCCCTCCACCGCCTCCGGTTGGGTCGGATCAATCTGCAGGCAAGCAAGGAAGGCTGCCGCCGCCCTCTGGTATTCCTTCATCTGGAGGTACGCCTCGCCCTGGAGAGTATAGGGCAGAGGGTAGGCGCGGTGGTTCTGAACGAAGGGGAGGATGAGCGCGATGGCCTGGTCGTAGTGCCCGAGGTAAAAGTGAGCGACCGCCCATCGCATAACATCTTCCTCATCGGAAGTTTTGCTGAGGGACTGTAGGGCCGGCCGGTCGTCGAGAACCGATTCGAACTGGTGAAGGCCGAGTTTGGCGGCCTCGAGAGTCTGCCAGTGGCTAAGGATTGCTGGCCGCAGTCGCACCGCTCGCTCCGCATTGCGGTAAGCATGGGAGTAGTCATGCCGGAGCAGGTTATTTTGAGCCGTCGAATAATAGGCGTGGGCCGCCAGGTCGTAGCCAATGGTGTGCGCTCCCCAGATGGCTAGTAGCAGGATCACCACGTAGAGGGCTATCCCCGCGCGGTGCAGTCGCCGGTCTCCCGTGGCCCTCAGCCCGGTTACGGCCTTGGCCGCGGCTAGCGCCAGAAGGGCGATGCCCAGCGCTTTCATCGCTTCCCAGAAAAAGAATTGATATTCCGCCATTTGAAAAGGGCTTCCGTTGCCAAGGTAGCCGTTGACCGCGGTGCCTGAGCTCCTTGCCTTACTGAATCAGGTTCAACTTGACAGCGCTCTTCGCACCCAGCACCGCCACCCCTGCCGCATTGATGCCATAGGGCACGCCGGAGGGATCGATCGGCTGAGCGCGGAGCAGGCCAGCGGCGACCAGGTCGCCCAATGACCGGGCCGGCTGGCCGGTGCGAAGGCGGTAAGCGGTTAAAAGGCGGTTCAGTTCCTTCAGGTCTTCTTCAGCCTTGATGGCCTGTAGGTGCTCAATGGCGCTTCGCCGAATCGATTCGTTGTCCGCGTGCCGGTAAATCTCCGACCACAAGACACGCGAGGTAGTCGGATCGCCCCCCTTGGCCGCCACGGTGGCAGCGAGGCTTTTCATCCACAAGGGTGCCCCGGGCCGCTCACTTCCAGCTTTGAAAACGCGGGCCGCGCTGGCGTAGTCGTGCAGATCCCAATAGTAGATGAAGCCCAGGTCTTGCCAGAGCCGCCAGACGCCGGGATTAGCCACGATGCCGCGTTGCAGTAAGGCGATCGCTGCCTGCGGTTGCCCAGCGCCCTGAGGCGGTTTTTCCGCCAAAAAGATCGCCCCAAAGCGATAAGCGGCCACTAGACGGGGATCGAGCTCCGTACAGACGCCGAGCAGGGGACCCAATAACTCATAGGTGCGCGCTCCAGCTATTCGCTTGCGGCCATAGTACTGCACCACCCGCGTCCAGTAGATATCGGCCAGGAGACCTTCATAGCCAAGGCTGAGACGCTTTAAAAGGCTCCCGGATGCGAAGTAGAGTACCTCCCCACCAGGCGGCCCTTGCGGGTGCATAGCGTCGATGGTGGGCCGCAGGATGACCGAGGCGGCGAGCGAACCAAAGAGGAGCGCCCACCAAAATCTCGGCCTGGGGTGTGGGAGGGCACGAGCAATAGCTCTGGCACTCATCGGAATTCCCGTTCTTCGAAGATCAAAATGCTGGCGGAAACCAGCACGGTGGCGTAGAGCAAAGCATAAAGGGACTGTGCTTCGAGCAGATATCCAGGCAGCCGGTCGCCGTGGGCGGCACGCGTGATGGCATCAAAACCCGAGAAGTTCGGCAGCAGGAGACAGAGTACACCGGTCAGCCGCTCGATTGCCACCTGGCCTGTCTGACGGCCAAAATCGCGGATGTCTCCGAGCAAGTGGCCGATGACGAAGAGGCAGAAGGTGAAGACTGCTGAAAGGACGGGGGTGGAGATGCAGGAGAAAAGCAAGGCCAGTGCTACCACCAGCGCCAGCTCGAGCAGGATGAGGTAAGTGGCTTCGAGTGCAGCGAGGTCACTGCGCTCGAAGCCGCGCTTTTGCCAGAAGAGGGCCAGATAGAACCCAGCCGTCATGATCGCCGTGTTGATGACGAGCGTCAAGAGGAGGCCGAGGTACTTGCCCAGAATGAATTCCGCGCGGGTCACGGGCTTGGAGAGGATGGTCGTGACCGTGCGGCGATCGATTTCTTTCCACACCAGGCCGATACCAATGAAGATGGCGATGAGCAGCCCGAACACGGAGATGGAAGCGAGGCCGAGATTGACTAAAACGATCTGGTCAATGCCCACCGAGATGTTTCCCATGAGGATGGCGGCACCGATCATGAGCAGGGCAAACGCGATGAGGTTGTAAAGGACCTTGTCACGAACGCATTCCTTAAAGGTGTGCAGGGCGATGGCCGCAATCCTGCGGGGTGTGTGGGCCAGCCCCCGCTTCGGGCGTTCGCCGCGGTATTGCAGCTCATAGCTGGCGCCAGTGTCTTCCCGATGCGATCCTGACGAAGCCGCTGGCGGTGAGGGTGAAGCCGCGATCTCCCGAGCCGTTCGCACCGGGTCGGCCTGCGCCTCGCCGCCAGGGGCAGCGCCCAAGTCGACGGGGGCCGCGGCGGATTGGCTGGCTACCTGGGCCATGAAGTAGTCTTCGAGCGACATCCTGACCGGGTTGAGCGAGAGGATCCTGGCCCGACCACGGAGGACCCGGTCGAGGACGTCCGAGACCTCAATTTCGGCCGGAATTTCGAGACGCACCTGGTTGCCTGTGCGCACCTGAGAGCGAACCAAGGGTTGCAGGTCGTAGAGGGTCTCCGCACTGGGCGAATCGAGCACTAACTCGAGGGCGGCGATCTCACCGTGCAGCAAGGAATGGAGGTCGCCGCAACCTTGGAGCCGGCCGCGGTTCAGAATTGCCACCCGGTCGCAAACGCTCTCGGCGTCGGAAAGGATGTGGGTGGAGAAGAGGACGGTTTTACCCGTCTGGCGAAGCTCCAGGATCAGGTCGCGAACCTCGCGCCGGCCCAGCGGATCAAGGCCCGACATCGGTTCGTCTAGGACGATGAGCTCTGGATCATTGATCAGAGCTTGGGCAATGCCCAGCCGTTGCATCATGCCCTTCGAGTACTTCCGAACCGGCAAATCCCGTACCGACACCAGGCCGACACGTTCCAGCAGCTCTTCGGCCCGGGTTCGCCTTTCGCTGCGGCTCAGGCCAAACAGGGTGGCAGTATAGTTGAGGAATTCCCAGGCCGTGAGGTGGTCGTAGAAGTAGGGCTGCTCAGGCAGATATCCTACGCGCGAACGCGCCGAAGCGTCGCCTGGGTCGCGGTTGAGCAGTCGCACCCGTCCGGAGGTGGGGAAGATCAGGCCGAGCAGAAGCTTCAGGGTGGTGCTCTTGCCGGCGCCGTTGGGTCCGAGCAAACCGAAGGTGCCGCCCGGTTCGATAGCTAGGGTTAGCCGGTCCAAGGCGCGCCGCCGCCCGGTGCGCCAGAACCCCACGCGATAGTCCTTGGTCAGCTCGACGAGCTCCACGGCCAACATGATTGTAAAGTCGTGCTGTCAGGCTTAGTCGCCCGGCATCTTTATCTTAGCCAGTCCTAGGTTGTCCGGTGCAGGGCATCCGCCCAAACAAATACGGGGAGCCGCGAGGGCTCCCCAGAGGTAGCAGTCGAACTGAGAGCGGAGGTTGAGGTTAGCCGCCAATGGGCGAATCGGAAGAGCCGGCCGTGCCGGAAGTGTTCTGGCGAATCACCGCTGACTGGTCGGTGAAATAATAGTTTTGCCCGGTGGTTCCTGGTTGCAAGGGATTAGCGTTGAGGGTGTAGCTGACGTAGTTGGTGCCAGACGTCCCCGTCGACGCCACGTACACGAAGCTGTAGCCGCTCTTCTGGCCACTGGCCAACAGGGAGTCGATCAGGCCTGCCGAGGTCGCTGTGGCCTGCGCGCCTGTAGCGGGCGGCCCTAAGGCCAGCAGCGTCGGCGAATACCCGGTGTTGTAAGTCGAAGCGTAGGTAATCTCCGCCGTGTTGATGGTGCGCAGCGATCCGACCGCCGACGCCTGATTAGCTGCGATCCGCGAGCGCAGCAGGTTTGGAATGGCGATCGCCGCAATAATGAGGATGATCGCCACGACGATAAGCAATTCGATCAGCGAAAATCCTCGTGAGTCCTTTCTCATACCTGTTCCTCCTGGTTGGTGGTCCATCCAACGCATTGCAATGCACTGCTCATGATGGCCGCAGCTGCAAAGGGCATGTCGGGTGCCAAGTCTGGCCAGGAGCGACCCCGAGGCGTGAGGGCGCAAACGAGCTTGTCCGGGAATAGCTTATCGGAAGATTAACGGGTTCTAATCTTCAGGGCGCCGCGAGGGTGCGAAGTTTCTGTTACCTATTTTGTCATCACGAGTGACACTTTTTGTCCGGCTGGAGCGGTGGCTGGTTGGCGGGCCAACACGGAGCCAGCCCTGAAAGCCCTCCGGCCCGACCGGCGTCCTCAGCCGCCAATCGGCGAGTCGGAGGCTGTAGCCACCGTCGAGTTGTTCTGCCGGATCACCGTGGAGGGATCGGTATAGTAATAGGTCTGGCCCGTCTGGCCGGGCGAAATAGGGCTGGCCGTCACCGAGTAGCTGACCACCGTTCCCGACGTTCCCTGGACCGGGGTATAAACAAAGGTATAGCCGCTCTTGGATCCGCTTGCCACCAGGGAGTCTACCAGGCCGGCCGCGGCAGACGTTGGGGCACCACCCCCGGGAGGTGGGCCGAGCTGCGCCAAGGTTGAGGAATAACCCGCGTTATAGATGGAGGCGTAAGTGATCTCGGCAGCGTTGATAGCGCGGAGCGTTCCGACGGCTGAGGCCTGGTTGGCGGCCATCCGGGAGTGCAACAGGTTAGGGATGGCGATCGCCGCGATGATCAGAATGATCGCAACGACGATCAGGAGTTCGATGAGAGAAAAGCCGACCGAATCGGAACGCATGACTCACACCCTTTCGCTGAGCACACCTTCACTCGAGGTGACCGTAGCACAGGGTGGGAGCGCCGTAAAGCTAACGCCTCGCTTATTCTACAGTTGGTTAAGGCCAGGCTGCCGGACGCCAAGACAGCAGTCGAGTCCAGGGCTGAAGCCCAACCCTTCGCCCTTCACCGTCTAGAGGATTTGCGTTGCGGCCGGTTAGATACCGTTTTTCTTGGCGTAGTGACGGAAGGAGCGGTAGGACATGTGGAGTAGTTCCGCGGCGCGTGTGCGCACTCCGCCCGCCGCCTGAATAGCGCCCAAGAGGTAGCGCTTCTCCAGTTGGAGCATCTCCTGTTCGAAGTCGATGCCGCCTTCAGGAATGGTGATGTGGTCGATCGATCCCGCAGCTGGGGCCTGCCATCCCGTTACGGACTCTGGCAGGTGTTCGGGCCGCAGCAAACGTTCTTGCTCGCCTGCCACAGCGACGGCGTGCTCGATAGCGTGTTCCAGTTCCCGCACGTTCCCCGGCCAGTGGTGGCGAGCGAGGGCGGCGAGGGCGTCGCGGTCCAGACCGTTTACGCTCTTCTTCATCTCCTTCGCGAACCTTTGAAGAAAATGGTGTGCGAGGGTTGAAATATCCTCGCGGCGGTCGCGCAGGGGCGGAACGTGGATGGTGATGACGCTCACGCGGTAGTAAAAGTCCTCGCGGAACTGACCTGCGGCCACCATCTTCTTCAAATCGCGATTCGTGGTGGCGATGAGGCGAACATCGATGGGAATATCCGCGTTGCCGCCCAGCGGGCGCACCTTGCGCTCTTGGAGGACGCGCAGCAGCTTGACCTGCATAGTGAGGCTAGTTTCGCCCAGCTCGTCCAGCAGCAGCGTGCCACCGTTTGCCGATTCGATGATCCCTTTGCGGTTGGTGTCGGCGCCGGTGAAAGCTCCTTTGAGGTAACCGAACAACTCGCTCTCGAGCAGCGTCTCGGGAAAGGAGCCGCAGTTGATGGAGACGAAGGGCTTGTCGCGCCGCAGACTGGCTTCGTGCACAGCACGCGCCACCAGCTCCTTGCCTGTGCCACTCTCTCCGGTAATCAGCACGGTGCTGTTGGTGGGCGCCACGTTGCGGATGGTTTCCAGGATTGCCCGGATGCGGGGGCTCTCGCCAATGATGTTCTCGCGCGCAAACACCTTCAACAGTTCGCTGCGGAGCCGGAGATTGTCGTCCCGTAAGGCGGTTTCCTCGAGCAACTGATCGATGACCAGCTTCAGCTCCTCCACCAGGTGGTCGGTCTTGATGACGTACCGGCTGGCTCCTAGGTTCAAGGCTTGGATCGCTGTGGAGGCATCCGGCACGGCGGTGATCAGGACGAAGGCGGCCGTGCTGCGCGTGGCGCGAGCGCGCTCGAGCAAGTCGATTCCTGAGACGCCGGGCATCCGGATGTCCGAGACGATGACGTCGTAAATGCGGGTCTCAATCTTTTTGTGCGCCGCCTGGCCACTGGAGACGGTCTCGACTTCGTGCCCAGCCTGCCGGAGCGTTATCTGCAGCATCTGGCAGAGCGAGGGTTCGTCATCCACGATCAGGATGCGAGCCATGGTTCAGGACCTCCATCCCTTCCGCTGCCTTTGCAGTTAGGTGGTGCGCTGCACCTACGAGTCCGAAGCACTCTGAACCAGCTCTATTGGCCGGGAATGGATTGTGGCTCGGTCGCCGGGGCCGACGTTTAAATTCTCCTCCGTGCTGGGCAGCTCCACCACAATGCGCGTGCCCTTGCCCGGTTCGGAATCGACGCTGACCGTTCCCCCGTGGCCTTCAACGACCCGCCGCACCAGCGCCAAGCCGAGGCCCGTTCCGTTGGCGAAGCTGGAGTGAAAGGGCTCGAACAACTTGTTCAACTGAGCCGCGGCGAAACCCGGCCCCGTGTCGGCGACGATCAGGCGAACCACCCGCTCGGCCTCGGCCTCGACCTGTACGGTCAGGGTATGATCAGCCGGGCAGGCCTGCTGGCCCATCGCCTTGGTCGCGTTGTCGCAAAGGTTCCAAACGACCTGCTGCAGCTTGTCGGGGTCGGCCCGCACCGGAACCGGATGGTCCGGGAAGACTCTCACAAGGCGGCACCCCTCGACGAAGAGGGGATGTTGTTCCACCAGCAGTAACGTCTCGCTCAAAAGAGCGACGAGGTCCACCTCCTGGAAGTTGAACCGCTCTTCCCGGGAATAGGCGAGAAAGTTGGAGACCAGGCGTTCCAGCCGCGCCGACTCCCTCCGCACAATATCAAACAGCGCTGCACGGTCGGCATCCCCAATTGTTTGAAGGAGCCTCGCCGAGCCCGCTATCGAAGCCAGCGGATTGCGAATCTCATGGGCAATGCTCGCTGCCATCCGCCCTAGGGTGGCCATGCGGTCTTTGGCGCGATATTCGGCTTCGCGGCGCTTCTCCTCGGTGAGGTCTTGAAAGGTGTAGATGCACCCCAGAGCAGTGCCTTCGGCTCCTGTCAAAGGCGATGCCGAGATGCCCAGGATGCGGGTTTCACCCCGGCAGGTCGCATACGTGATCTCCCTGCGATTGAAGGCTACCGCCGCGTCTGGGAGCGGGACACTGGCTTGGGGTGGCCCTTCCTGTCCGTGGGCTGGTTCCGGGGGCGTATCTTCATCAGACGCCAGGGCGGGGAAGATCTTTGCCACGGGCTGGCCCTTCACCTCTGACACTTGACAGCCTAGAATCTCGGCGCCAGCGGGATTCAGCTCCTGCACAATCCCATGCAGGTCGGTGGCAATGAGTCCGCTGCGTATGCTGCGAATGATGTTTTCATTCAGAGCGTGCAGACTGGCAACCTCCCCCGCCTTGTCTCGTAGAGCCAGCCTGGCGCGGCGCAGGCTTTCCCCTAGATAACTGGAAAGATAGGCGACGGCGAAGAATCCGAGGAGGCTGGCGAAGATCTTCACTCCTAGGGTCCGGGCGTCGACGAGCAGCGTCGAGGTATTCTCCAGCCCAGCTGTCCAAGGGTGCCTCGATGCCAAGCTCGGGTAGAGCGACGGCAGGTAGGCCAGCTCCAGGAGGGAGCCCATACAGACAAAAGCGACGGCGGCCACCAGGAAAGCTCGGGTTCGTGGGAGCAGGACGGAGGCCATAATCACGGCTACCCAATAGAGCGAGAGATAGTTGCTGGCCAGGTCGCCAGTGACGTGGACGACGGCAGTGATCATCAGCAGGTCAGAGAAGATCTGCAGGTAGGCCTGCAACACGTAGTCGCGACTGAGCTGGTAATACATGAGGTAAAAGAGACCGAGGCAATACCAGAGGACAACAACGGCACCCAGTTGGCCGACGGAGCCCCCGACGCCAGGTGCGGGGGCGAGAACGCGGATAGCAAAGTCCAGAGCAAAGACGAGGGTAATGATGACAAAGCGAATTTTGATAATCCACAGGAGCCAAGGAGAGAGGTCGGGCGCAGTTTGCATAGAACATATTATAAAAACAGTATATGACCAAGGCAACCCTTCGGCCCGCAAGGGGCCGAGAGGCCAGCTACTCTTCGCTTCAGTGCGGCTTTGACTGCATATGGAAGCGAAGGGTAAACGTGTTGCCCTTCGTGAGCGTTGTGTCCTGGCCTGCCATGATTAATAGCCCGCGGCCGAAGCAACTGCTCAGCCGTAGTACCGTGGCCGGGCGCCACGCGTGCCCCTCTGCCTGGAATTCTACTCGTTCGCCGGCGTGCTCGCGCAGCAAGGCTGATAGGCGCGCGCTGCCACCTGATTGCGAGTGATGAAACACAAGCAGCGTAACCCCCTCCCATTCGGCTGAATGGCTTTCAAGAATGCGGCAGGTGACGTCCTCGAAAGCCGGCGGTGGAAAGTGACCCTGGTGGGCGGCAGTAGCGGACAGGGCGCCGGCAGGGGCCAGGATGGCGCACGCTAATAGAACTGCCGCCTGCAACGTGCTTCCTTTCGCGGACATTGCGCGTTTCCCACCTCCTGCGGTTTGCCTTCCGGGCGTGAGAGGCGGCCGGTAGTACCGCGAACCTATTCGTAACGGAGAGCCTGAATGGGGTCCAGCCTGGCCGCTTTCCCGGCGGGGTAGTATCCGAAAAAGACACCCACAGCGCAGGAGAATGCGGCAGCAGTCACCAGCGCCATCATCGAGACAGAGCTTGGCCAGCCCAGCATCTGCGACGTTGTGGCAGATAGCACTACGCCCAGCACGATGCCCAGGACGCCGCCGGCCATGCTGAGCACCACGGCCTCGATAATGAACTGCCCGCGAATGTCCGCTTCGGTCGCACCCGCCGCCATACGAATCCCGATCTCGCGCGTGCGCTCGCTGACCGACACGAGCATGATATTCATGATACCGATGCCACCCACGAGCAGAGAAATGGAAGCGACGCTGGCCAGCAGCAACGTCATCACGTGCCCGGCCGCCGCCGCGGCATCGGCGGCTTGGGTCATGGCGCGCACACCGAAGTCATCGTCCTCGTTGGGCCGCAGGTGGTGGCGCTCGCGGAGTAGCTCGGTGATCTGCCGAAGTGCCAAGCTAACCGCTCCGCGGTCGACCGCCGACACAGCCATGAAGCTGAGGTAGGTGTTCCCTACCAGTTTTTTCTGGGCGGTCGTCCACGGCATCTCGACGCGGTCGTCTTGGTCGTCGCCGAATGCCGACTGGCCTTTGCTGGCGAGCACGCCGATGACGCGAAAGGGGATGTTTTTGATGCGGATTGTCTTGCCGATGGGATCCTCGCCGCCAAACAGCATCTGTTTGACGGTCTGGCCCAGCAGCACCACGTTAGCCGCGCGGCGCACGTCCTCTTCGCTGAAGAAAGTGCCCTCGGCGGTTGGCCAGCTCCGGATCTTGGGATAATCCACGTCGACGGCGTTTACCCGCGTAAACCAGTTTTCGTCGCCATACACCACCTGCGCACCTACTTCGACGCCAGCCGAAACCATCTTTACCGCGGAGCACTGGCGCAGAATTGCTTGCGCGTCGCCTTCGGTCAGAGTCGAGACCGAGCCCCAGCCGTGGCGTACCCCACCATGGCCCTGATTGCCTCCGAACACAAAGATCAGGTTAGAGCCCATGTTGGCAATCTGGGCCTGGACGACCTGGTTTGCACCTTCACCGAAGCTCACCGAAGCCAACACGGCCGCAATGCCGATCACGATCCCCAACATGGTCAGCACCGAGCGCAAGCGGTGGCGTTCGAGCGAACGCAGGGCGATTTGCAGGGTGGCGGCGAAGTCCATCGTGGGAAGACCCACTTAGGTGGAGTTCTCTTCCCCAACCGAAGCTGTAAACCCTAGTTTATCTTATGCCGGTACCCTCCCCAGATACTGCGCGGCGTGGTGGTCGACGAATCAGAACGGAAGGGTCCAGGTTTGCAACCGTAACCCTCATTCCCCTCGCCAGATGGGCCGGCGTTTTTCGAGGAACGCCGAAAGGCCTTCACGAAAATCGTGGGTGGATCGGATGCGGGCGTTTTCCTCCATGGCCAGCTCGAGCTGGCGGTCCAGCTCCTCGCGGGCGAAGCGCCTTAGCAGCCGCTTCGTATACAACAAACTCGTGGGGCTCGCGGCGAGAAGCTGCTGTGCCAGCTCGTGCGCACGGTCCATCAGGTGCTCCGCGGGTACCACCTCGTTGATCAGGCCGATCTGCAGGGCTTCTTGGGCGCTCACCAGCCGTCCTGTGAGGAGGAGGTCTTGCGCGCGCTTTTCGCCGATCTGCCGGATCAGAAACACGGAGACGATCGCCGGAATAAAACCTATTTTCACCTCACTGTAGCCAAATTGTGCCTCCGCGGCTGCGAGGGTAAAGTCACACAGCGTGGCGACACCGCAGCCTCCGGCGATGGCCGCCCCATTGACGGCGGCAATCAGCGGCTTGGGGAAGTCGTAGAGGCGGCGAAACATCCGGGCGATGCGGCGCGAGTCTGCCCGACTGGACTCCGAGGGTTGCCCTGCTCCGCTTTCGCGCACTCCCGTGTTCAGCTGCGGGTTTTCGCGCGCCTGCTCGGCCAGGCTCTTCAGCGCCTCGAGGTCCATGCCGGCGCAGAAGGCCTTTCCGGCCCCGGTGAGAAGGGCCACGCGTGCCGGACTCTGCTCGATCTCATCAAGCGCCGCCAGCAGCTCCTCAATCGTCTCCGGTGAGAGCGCGTTACGCTTTTCAGGGCGGTTGAGCGTGACAGTAGCCAGCTTCTCAGTGTAAGCGACCAGCAGGTTCTGGTAAGGCATCGCCTTGGGGACAGAGCGTGAGGCGGTTAAGCTGGCGGCCAACCACCCTGGCCCAGTTGCTTCTTCAGGTCCGCGGCGAGGAGTTGGTGAAACAGGTGTTCGCCTGCCTCGCGCCGGACGGAGAGCCTGCCCGCACGGTAAGCGCGCGAGTAGAGCCCGCGCTGGACGGACTCGCAGATGGCCGTATCCTCGGCCTGGATCCGGTCACTGACCGCAATGCTGTTACGGATGTAAGTTTGGTTCGAAGGGTTGGCAAAGTAGAAGTCGAAAATCACCACCGTCCGGTCAACCGCGAGCGGCAGGACCAGGTTGGTATCCATCACTCCTTCGTACCAGTTGATCATGAAGTTGGGATATTGCCAGAAGTAGTAGGCACGATCTCCCTGGCGGGTGGCAGCGGCGACGGCGTCCGAGTCGCTGGAAGAGCGCAGGGGACTCGACTGGATGGTGCAGCGTCCGTCGTTCTCCACCGTGTAGTGGGTGTATTCGAGTACGCTGTTCAGCCCCTTGTGCAGATGGGGGACGTGGTAACCCCCGTCGAGGTAATTGTCCACGTAGACCTTCCAGTTGCAAGCCAGGGTGTAGGAGCGCCGCTCGACGAACTGCAGACGCTCGAGGCCAAGGGGGCGGACCCGCTCCACGAGCGGTCCCAGGAACTCCAGCAGCGGAGGCGCCTGCGGGTCCAGGTTCACCCAAACGAACTTTTCCCAGGTGGCGACACGCACGGGGACCAAACCATTGGCTGCCCGGTCGAAGTTGGCCACCCCTTCGAATTCGGTGATGCCTTTGAGCGCGCCATCGAGACCGTAGGTCCAGCCATGGTAAGGGCAGCGGAAATGCGTCACCTGGCCGGACGGCTCCCAGGCCACCGCGGTTGCATGGTGCCGGCAGACATTGAAGAAGGCCCGCAGGACGGCGTCTTGGCCGCGCACCACGAGGATCGGCTCGCCGGCCACGTCCGCCGCGGCATACTGTCCGGGCTCCGCCACCTGGTCCGTCCGTGCCACGGCTTGCCACGTTCGGCCGAAGACGGCCTGGCGCTCGAGCTCCGCCACGCGCGCGTCCGTGTACCAGGAAGCCGGGATGGTGAAGGCTTCGGCAAGCGGCGTGGGCTGGTACTCGGCGAGGATTTCTTCCAGTGTCCGCGTTGTATTCATCAGGTGCATTCCCTATACGACTTCAATCACGGCGGGGGCGGTAGACGTGCGTGCTTTGCCCAAAGAAGACTTCCGCCGCTTCCATCACGGTTTCGGACAAAGTTGGGTGGGGGTGGATGGTAAGGCTGACGTCGGCAGCGAGGGCCGCCATCTCGACGGCCAGCACACCCTCGGCGATCAGCTCGCCAGCACCCACTCCCGTGATTCCGACGCCTAACACGCTCTCCGTCTCCGGATCAATCACCAGCTTGGTGACGCCTTCGGGCCGGTCCAGCGTGATCGCCCGTCCCGAAGCAGCCCAGGGAAAGCGCGCCACCTTGACGTTGCGGTTTTGCGCCTTCGCCTGTTCTTCCGTGAGCCCGCACCAGGCGATTTCCGGATCGGTGAACACGACGGCGGGAATGGCGCGGGGCTCAAAGGCTACCTTGCGGCCAGCGATGGCTTCCACCGCCGTGCGCCCCTCGTGCGACGCCTTGTGTGCCAGCATGGGTTCACCGGCCACGTCGCCGATGGCAAAGATGCTGGGCTCGGCGGTGCGCC
The DNA here is from genome assembly GCA_902812465.1 of Acidobacteriota bacterium. Classification (GTDB taxonomy): domain Bacteria; phylum Acidobacteriota; class Terriglobia; order UBA7540; family UBA7540; genus CADDZE01. Next base: position 14,200 of record CADDZE010000047.1, read on the forward strand.
GCTGTTCGTCCACCCGGATGAAGCCACGTTCGTCCACCTGCACTCGCGTCTTCTCGAGTCCCGGAATTTTTGAGTTTGGCTTGCGCCCCACCGAGACTAACACCTTTTCGAACACTTGCCCGGCGCCGTTCGAACCAGGCGGATCAAACTTCACCCGCAGGCCATCCTTCTGTTCTTTAATTTCGGCGACCTTCGTGCTGACCATCACTGACTGGAACAGGCCTTCGAGGCGCTTGGCCAGGGGATTGACGAGGTCGCGGTCGACGCCGGGCAGCAGCCCCGGCATCATTTCCACCACGGACACCTGAGTGCCCAGCGCGGCGTAGACCGTACCGAGCTCGAGGCCTATGTATCCCCCGCCTATCACCAGCATCGTCTTGGGAATACTTTCGATCTCTAGGGCGCCGCTCGAATCCATCAGGCGTGGGCTGGCTGGCAGCCCTGGCAGCGTGGCCGGCAAGGAACCTGTGGCGATGATCGCGTGCTCAAAAGCCAGCGGTTGCTCTCCTCCCTGCCTGTTGCGGATACGCAGTGTGTGGGCATCGTCAAAAGCGGCTTCCCCCTGAATATAAGTCACCTTCCGCTGCTTGCAGAGCTGTCCCAGGCCTCCGGTCAGCCTTTCGACCACACTTCGCTTCCAGGAGCGCAGCTTCTCCAGCTTGATCTTGGGCTCGGCAAACTCGATTCCCCAATGCGCTGCCTCGCGCGACTCCGTGATGACGCGCGCGGCGTGCAGGAGGGCTTTCGAAGGGATGCATCCACGGTAAAGGCAGACGCCGCCGGGATGGGGCTCCGGGTCAATGAGGGTCGTCTCCAGTCCGAGGTCTGCCGCTAGAAAGGCCGCGGCGTAACCGCCCGGTCCGCCGCCGATAACTGCCAGTCGAGTTTTTTGGGGCATAGGAAGTTGGCCAGTATCCGGAATAGTTGAGTTGCCAGCAACAAAGGGTAGAGACTACCCCCCTTTTGAGGATTCACAGTGGACCTTCATCCTTGCAACGGCAGCAGAAACGGTTGTTCCAGTGCCTCGGCGATCCAGCGTAGAAAGCGGGCCGCGTCCGCGCCGTCAATCAGCCGATGGTCGTAAGAGAGCGACAGGGGCAGCATCAGGCGCGGCTGAAGGCTGCCGTTCACGTACACGGGTTCGGTCCGGGACCGCGACAGGCCGAGGATCGCCACCTCGGGTGCGTTGACGATGGGCGAAAAATAGGTGCCGCCGATACCCCCGAGGTTGGTAATGGTAAAGACGCCACCTTCCATTTCAGCCAGCGTAAGTTTGTGCTCGCGGGCCTTCTTTGCCACCGAGGCCAGCTCAACGGCGAGCTCCAAGATGTTCTTGCGGTCGACATCGCGAATCACCGGCACCAGCAGTCCGCGATCCGTGTCGACCGCGACGCCAATGTGGCAGTACTTTTTGTAGATAATCTCCCCGCGCGCGGCATCCACGCTGGCGGCAAACTGCGGAAAGACGCGCAGGGCCGAACTTACTACCTTCAGGGCGATCGCCGTTACCGTCAACTTGCCGCCTGCTTCTTCCACCCTTTTGGCGTAACGGGAGCGCAGTTCCTCGAGCGTGGTCACGTCCGCCTTATCGAACTGGGTCACTTGGGGAACGCTTGACCAGGCCTGGCTCAAGTGCTCCGCGGTTTTGCGGCGGATGCTGTTCATCGGCTGCCGCTCGATGGCTCCCCACTTGCTGAAGTCGGGCAGCGCGACGGCCGTCCGCAAAGCTACCCCGGGGCCCCCGCTGAGGACGCGTCGCACGTGCTCTTTCACGTCGCGCTCGGTAATCCGGCCGCTCGGTCCTGATCCGGTAACCTCGGCGATGTCAACACCGAGCTCGCGTGCCAGTCGGCGGATGCCCGGCGAAGCGGGCACCAGGGGTCGTGCCGGTTCGGAAGACGCGGGGGCGGAAGGCGCCTCGCGGGGCATGGTCGGCGCTTCCGCCGGACGTTCGAGGACGTGGCCCTCCCTAGGTGTGGCTGGGGGCGGAACCGGTTCAACCACTTGGGCGGCCACCGCCGGCTGCGCTGCGACGGCCGGGCTGGGCCGCTGAGCCGCGGCCTTTCCTTCGGTTCCGTCTTCCTCGACGGTGAGGATCAGCTGGCCCACCTTGACCTTTTCACCGGCCTTCACGTGGATGGCCTTGACCCGTCCTTCCACGGCCGAGGGCACTTCCACCGTCGCCTTGTCGGTTTCGAGCTCGAGTACCGGTTGATCTTGACGGATGGTGTCGCCCACGGAGACCAGCACTTTCAGCAAGTCCCCGGCCTCGATGTTTTCACCTAGCTCAGGGAGTCGGAACTCGATAGCCATGCTGCAGGGTTCCCCGAAAAGAAGCTAAGCAACGCGCGGGTTAGGTTTCTCGGGGTTGATCTTCAGCTCCTGGATGGCCCGGCGGACGACTTCGTTCGCTAATGCACCCTCTCGGGCCAGTTCTGCCAAGGCTGCTACGGTGATATGGCGTGCATCGACTTCGAAGAAATCGCGCAGCGCCGCGCGGCTGTCGCTGCGGCCGAAACCATCCGTGCCGAGGGAGACGAGCGGGCGCGGGCACCACCGCGCAATCGAGTCGGGCAGCGCCTTGACGTAGTCCGATGCGGCAATCACCGGGCCGGGTGCGTCTTCGAGGCACGCGGTGACATACGGCACGAGCGGCTTTTCGCCCGGATGCAGGCGATTCCACCGCTCCGCGTCGTGGCCGTCATTATAGAGCTGCTTGTAGCTGGTCACGCTCCACACGTCCGCGGCCACACCGTACGGTTCCAGCATTTCCTGGGCGCGGAGGGCCTCGTTCAGGATGGCTCCGCTGCCGAACAGCTGCACGCGCAGCTTGGACTTCTTGTTCTCCGAGGCGCGGAACCGGTACAGACCCTTCAGGATACCCTCCTCGGTGCCTTCGGGCATCCTGGGCATCGGATAGGGTTCGTTCGTCACCGTGAGGTAGTAGAACACACTCTCCCGCTTCTGGTACATGCGCAGGATGCCGTCACGGATGATGACGGCAATTTCGTAGGCAAAGGCCGGATCATAACTCAGCAGGTTGGGGACGGGGTAGGCCAGCACGTGGCTGTTGCCGTCCTGATGCTGCAAGCCTTCGCCCGCCAGCGTCGTGCGGCCGGAAGTGCCGCCCACCAGGAAGCCGTGGCAACGGCTGTCCGCCGCAGCCCAAATCAGGTCGCCGATACGCTGGAACCCAAACATCGAGTAAAAGATGAAGAAGGGAATCATGTTGATGCTGTGGGTCAGGTAGGCGGTGCCCGCCGCGATGAAGGAACTCATGGCCCCAGCCTCGGTGATGCCCTCTTCCAGGATCTGCCCGTCCTTGGCCTCCTTGTAATAAAGGAGGGTGTCGCGGTCCACCGGCTCGTAGAGCTGGCCGACGTGCGAATAGATGCCCACTTGGCGGAAAAGAGCCTCCATGCCGAAGGTGCGCGCTTCATCAGGCACAATGGGCACGATGAGCTTGCCAATCTCCGGATCGCGCAAAAGCTTTGAAAGCATCCGCACAAAGGCCATGGTGGTCGAGACTTCGTGCGTGCCGGTGCCCTCGAAGAATTCGCGAAAGAGCTCGTCGGGCGCTGACCACTCGAGGGGGGAGACGGTGATGACGCGGTTCGGGACGTAGCCGCCAAGCTCCCGGCGGCGGGCGTGCAGGTAGACCATCGCCGGATCGTTGTCTGGGGGCTTGTAGAAGGGGGCCTGGGCCACGTCGTCGTCTGAGATGGGAATGCCGAACCGAGTGCGAAAGGCGCGTACCTCTTCTTCGTTCAGCTTCTTCTGCTGGTGGGTAATGTTCTTGCCTTCACCGCTTTCGCCCAGCCCGTAGCCCTTGATGGTGCGCGCCAGAATCACCGTGGGCGATCCCTGGTGCTCGACGGCGGCCTTGTAAGCAGCATAGACCTTTTCCGGGTCGTGCCCGCCCAAGCGCAGCTTGCGCAATTGTTCGTCCGAGAGATGCTTCACCAGGTCGAGCAGGCGAGGGTCGGTGCCGAAGAAGTGCTGGCGCATGTAGGCGCCGGACTCGACGGCAAACTTCTGATACTCGCCGTCCACCACCTCCCCCATGCGCTTCACCAGCAGACCGTCGCGGTCGCGGGCCAGCAGCGGGTCCCAATCGCTGCCCCAGATCACCTTAATCACGTTCCAGCCGGCGCCGCGGAAGATGGCTTCCAATTCGTCGATGATCCGGCCGTTGCCGCGCACCGGGCCATCCAGCCGCTGCAGATTGCAGTTGATCACGAAGATGAGGTTATCCAGCTTCTCGCGTGCGGCCAGGCCGATGGCACCCAGGCACTCCGGCTCATCCGTCTCCCCGTCGCCCAAAAAGGCCCACACCTTGTAGCCGTTGGTCTGTTTCAGGCCACGATCTTCGAGGTAGCGGTTGAAGCGCGCCTGGTAGATGGCCATGATGGCGCTGAGGCCCATCGAGACGGTAGGAAATTCCCAGAAGTTGGGCATCAGCCAAGGGTGGGGGTAAGAGGGAAGGCCGCCGCCCTCTTTCAGCTCGCGCCGGAAATTCTGCAGCCGTTCCAGGGGGATGCGGCCCTCGAGGAAGGCGCGGGCGTAGATGCCCGGTGACGCGTGCCCCTGAAAGTAAATGATGTCGCCCTGACCCTGCTCGTTGCGGGCGCGGAAGAAATGGTTGAACGCCACCTCATAGAGCGTCGCGGCCGAGGCGTAAGTGGAGATGTGGCCGCCAATGCCTTCCACTTCGCGGTTGGCGCGCACCACCATGGCCATAGCGTTCCAGCGGATCAGGCTCTTGATGCGCCGCTCAATCTCGCGGCTGCCGGGGAAGGGTGGCTGCTCTTCGTAGCTAATGGTGTTGATGTAGGGCGTGGTCGCCTTGTAAGGCAGCCGGATCCCGTCGCGCTCGGCATGAATCCGGAGCTGGGTCAGCAGGCGCTCCACTCGCGCGGGGCCGCCCGTCTGTAGGACGTAGTCAAGCGCGTCGAGCCACTCCCGTGTCTCGATGGCTTCGACGTCCGCCCCTTGCTGATTGTCCATGTCCTTCATTCCTACTACGGCCTCACCGTGGATTCTCCCGCCACCCGCCGTGGTCGCCACACGTCCTCGGCGACCCTGCCTGTGGCCGCCCCGTTCAGCGGCAAGCTTCGCCGGTACTCCATCCCAGCTGCCGTCACTCGGTAATCCGGCTCGGATTCAACTGTGGCTTCGGGCTTCTTCCGGCGCGGAGACCACAGCGCTGTGTGACGCTCGCGGGCTGACCCGGCCAGGCTGCGAAGTCTTCCGTCAGACAGGCCGAAACTTGCTTCTTTTTTACTATACACCAAACTCGCGGTCCTGCCGGAGCAAGGCGCACTTGTCCCCTGCATGCTGATGGCGCCGCTAGCCATCGCCGTGGCGCCGGGGCGGCTGATCAAAATACTGTGCCAAGGCTTCGATCAAGGCCGGTACGGTGGACGGTGAGGCCTCCGCGCTGACCTCAAGGCCCAGGTCTCGCACGGCTCGTGAGGTGATGGGCCCGATGGAGGCGATAGCCACGCTCGCCAGGGCCCGCCGCATCCCTTCTTCACCTAGCATGCTGGCCAGGTTACGTACCGTCGACGGGCTGGTGAACGTAATAGCGTCGGGACGGGGCGAGAGCAGCTTCCGTACCTCGGCGGCGTCGACGTCGGGCGCGACGGTTTCGTACGCTACCACCACTTCGACGCGCGCGCCACGGCTTTCGAGAGCGCGCGGCAGAACGTCGCGAGCTTCCCGGGCCCGCGGGATCAGGAAAGCTTTGCCGCGGACCTCTTCGCTTTCCAAGGCTTCGATCAGCCCCTCGGCCTGGTAGAGGCGAGGAACCAGATCAACCCGGACCCCAGCACGGCGGAGAACTTCTGCCGTTGCGGGACCAATGGCGCCGACGGTGAGCCGTTTCAGGTCAGTGGCTTGGCGTCCACAGGCTTGAAGGCGGGCGAGCAAGGACTCAGCGCCGCGCGCCGAGGTGACGAGCAGATAGTGGAATTCCTCCAAGCGCCTGATAGCCGAGTCCAGCGCCGCCCAGGATGCCGGCGGGCGAATCTCAATGGTGGGCAGCTCAATCACCATCGCGCCGCGCGCTGCCAGCTCCTGCCTTAGGCGGCCCGCTTGCGCGCGGGCGCGGGTGACGACCACGCGTTTCCCGCGAAGGGAAGCGCCCGTGGCGCTGGCTTGGAGGCTCTGGCCTTGGGTTTCCAATTGCCGGCCTTCACCGAAAACGCAGTTGGCTTCTGGTCACGGCAGCCTGCGGCGCTTGCGGCGGCTGCGCTGGGCGATCTTCCTCCGGGGCACGCTGCGGCCGTTGCCGCTTAGCGCGAGGGAAACAGGAAAGCCTCCAGCATATCCGCCCGGTCCTTGTTGTCCGACGCGATAACCCGCAGCAGGTCCTGCACGGAGATGGTGCCGCGATAGCCCGCTTTGGGATCAATCACCATCAGGTGATAAATGTTGTGCTTCTCCATCAGGCGGAGGCATTCGTCGAGCGGCATCTCCGGCGGCACCGTGACCAGGTTGGTGCTCATGATCTCGGACACACGCATCCACGTGGGACACTTATTCTCCGCCGCCACCTTGTCCGAAATGTCACTCTGCGAGACAATGCCCACCACCTCGCCCCGGCCGTTGCGGACTCCGGCGGCCCGCACCTGCTTTTCGCGCAGGTACCGCGCGGCGTCAAAGACCGTGGCGTCCTCGCTGAGGGTGTAAACTTCCTGGCGTGAGCCGATTAGGTCTGCGACTCTCATGGCCACCTCCCTTGCCCCCTGTGTGCCCTCAGGTTAGGACCAGCGCGGCATCTTTGCAACTGCTTCGGCAGGCGTCAACGGGCGGCGCCTTCTCGCCTGCTGTCGGGAGAGCCGCAGGCGCTTCGGCGTTCCGGCGGCCCTCAGGATAGCCGAACGCGCGTAATCGCGCCCTCGGCGGCCGAGGAGACCAGCGCGGCGTACTTGGCGAATACCCCACTTTGGTATCGCGGTGCGGGCTCGCGCCATTGCGACAGGCGGCGCGTGATCTCCTCCATGGGAACTTCAAGGTCCAGGCGGCGCTTCTCGATATCGAAGACAATGACGTCGCCCTCATTCACGGCGGCAATGGGCCCGCCGCGCGCCGCCTCCGGAGCGACGTGGCCCACCATCAGGCCGCGGGTGGCGCCGCTGAAGCGTCCGTCCGTCACCAGGGCCACCGATTCCCCCAGGCCCTCGCCCACCAGCGCCCCGGTAACCGCCAGCATCTCCCGCATGCCGGGGCCTCCGCGCGGGCCCTCATAGCGGATGACCACCACGTCATTTGGCTTGATCTTGCCAGCGGTCACGGCGCGCATGGCATCTTCTTCACCATCGAAGACGCGCGCCGGGCCGCGATGAAACATCCGCTCGTGGCCGGTGATTTTCACCACGCAGCCGTCTGGGGCCAGATTGCCCTTGAGGATCACTAGGCCGCCGGTGGGCTTCAGCGGGGCGCTGACCGGCCGGATGACGTCCTGGCCGGGCGCCTCGCGGGCTAGGGCGGCTTCCTCCTTCAGCGTGCGGCCCGTGACCGTCCTTTGGTCTCCATCCACTAGCCCCGCTTCGATCAGTCTTCGGACGATCAAGGGGATCCCGCCAGCGCGGTGCACGTCCACCGCTGTGTACCGGCCGCTGGGACGCAGGTCGGCGATCAGCGGGGTTCGCGCGCTGATGGCGTCGAAATCGTCCAGCGCCAGCGGCACCCCCGCTTCGCGCGCCATGGCCAGTAGGTGGAGCACCGCATTGGTGGAACCCCCAGTGGCCGCCACACCTGCGATGGCATTCTCGAAGGCCTGCCGCGTCAGGATGTCCTTGGGGCAGAGGCCGCGCTCGAGCAGCTCCATCACCAGTTGACCGGTGCGGTAGGCGACGTCATCTTTGGCGCTGTCCATGGCCGGAACGCTGTTGAAGCCCGCGGGCGAAAGTCCCATGAACTCCATCACCGTGGACATGGTGTTTGCGGTGAACTGCCCGCCGCAGGCGCCCGCTCCCGGACAGGCAGCATCCTCGAGCCCCTTTAACTGCTCGGCCGTGATCAGGCCAGCAGCCTGAGCCCCAATGCCCTCATAAACGTCCTGGATGGTAACGTCGCGGCCTTCGAACTTCCCCGGGGCGATCGATCCGCCGTAGAGCAGGATGCCGGGCACGTTCAGTCGGATCAACGCCATGGCCCCCGCGGGAATGGTCTTGTCACAGCCGACCAGCGTCACCAAGGCGTCAAACATATGGCCGCGGCCCACCAGCTCGATGGAGTCAGCGATCACTTCCCGGCTGACCAGAGAGGCCTTCATCCCCTCTGTTCCCATCACGATGCCGTCGGAGATGGCGATGGTGTTGAACTCCATCGGGGTGCCACCGGCAGCGCGCACACCCTCCTTCACCTTGGCGGCCAGCCGTCGCAGGTGGAAGTTGCACGGCATCGTCTCGATCCAGGTGTTGGCAATGCCGACGATCGGCTTGGCCAGGTCGGCGTCCGTGTAGCCGATAGCCTTCAGCATGGCGCGCGCTCCAGCGCGGTTGCGTCCTTCCACGATCGTGCGGCTAGGAAGCTTCAACGGCATGGTTGGTCCACCTCTTCGGAAGATGAGTCGGTCTCGAAAGCAGGCGCCATATTCGCAGATTCAAGTTTGCCGCGCAAGCAGACCTTCTCAGAAGTATGGAGCTTTTTCGCGTAAACAACGTGTGGTCTGTTCAGATTGTCGACAGCGTGTGGGTTGTAAGCCGTCCTGGCCCGGTGCTGGTTTGTCGCATTGGCCAGGAATGTGCGGTTGGGTGACGGATGTCTCCATCGTATCGGGCGGCGTACCGCGGGGGTCGTGCAGCGCCAATAAATGTTCATTTGACGAAACGAACCGGATATGTTGTTGAAAAATCGAGGTCGGCGTCCGCAAGAGCTGCCCGAATCGGCGCTCTACCTCGTTCCTCACTGGCACTGTCACGCCGCATAGGCCCAAGGTTAGGGCCCTTCTCTGTGGTTGACGGCCCGTTGCACCGTCGCATAGCATCTGGGATTTGCCCGGAGCCGCCGGGCCGCGCCCTGGCAAGGTCAGACCTTGAGGAGACGCAGTGCCGTTTGACGGGGTCTACTCTGTTTTGCCGACGCCCTTTCGCGCCGACGGTGCGCTCGACCTCGAGAGTCTGCGCCGTGTGGTAGACCTGTACGTCGGGGCTGGGGTGGCGGGAGTGACAGCGTTGGGCGTCACCAGCGAAGTGACCCGGCTGACCGAGGACGAGCGCGCCACGGTCTTGGACACCATCGTGGCCCAAGTGAACGGCCGTTGCGCCGTCATTGCCGGGACGACGGCGGAGGGGACGCGCGCCTGCATTGAGTACAGCCGCCGGGCGAAGTCGGCGGGCGCCAGCGCGGTAATGGTCAGCCCGCCGCGCCTCACCAAGCTCAACTCGGAGGCGGTGTTCGCGCATTTCAGCCAGCTGGCGTCGGCGGTGGATCGGCCCATCGTCGTGCAAGACTATCCCCCGGTTTGCGGCTATACCCTGGAGCCGGCTCTGCTCGTCCGCATCGCCCGCGAGCTTCCCGCCGCGCGCACGATCAAGCTCGAGGATGCACCGACGCCCTATAAGACGTCGCGGATTCTGGAAGCAGCCAGCGGCTTGGAAATCAGCATCTTGGGAGGGTTGGGCGGCGTATACCTTTTTGAAGAGTTGCTGGCGGGTGCGAAGGGAGCGATGACCGGATTCGCCTTTCCGGAAATGCTAGTGGAGGTGGTGCGGCTCTTCCGCGCTGGCGAGGTGACCCAGGCGGCGAACGCCTTTTATCGCTATGTGCCGCTCCTGCGGTTCGAGTTTCAGGAAGGCATCGGCATGGCGCTGCGCAAGGAGCTGCTGAAGCGGCGCGGTGCCATCCAAGAGGCGGCGCTGCGGGCGCCGGGCGCCCAGCTGGACGCGGCCACCCTCGCTGCCTTGGATCAGCTGCTCGACTGGATGCGTCAACAGGGGGTGCCATGGATCTAGGATTGGAAGGCAAAGTGGCGATGATCGGCGGCGCCAGCCGTGGCCTCGGATTCGCCATTGCGGAAGCGCTGGTCTCCGAGGGTGCGCGAGTCTCTATCGCCTCACGCAATGAAGCGGCGATTCGCCAGGCGGCGCAGCGCCTGGCGCAGGGCAGGACAGCCGAGGTGCTGCCCGTTGCCGCCGACGTCAGCCGCGCTTCGGACATCACCGCCTGGCACCGCGCCACGGTGGAGCATTGGGGGGGAGTGGACATCCTGGTCTGCAACTCGGGCGGACCTCCCGCGGGCACTTTTCAGTCCTTTGTGGACGACGCCCCTTGGCAAAGCGCCTTCGAGCTTTTGGTCCTGAGCGCTATCCGCTTGGTGCGCACGGTGTTGCCCTCGATGAAGGGACGTACCGGCGCCAGCATCTTGCTGCTCACTTCCTCCTCCGTCAAAGAACCCATCGCCAATCTAGTGCTCTCCAATGTGTTGCGAGCTTCAGTGGCCGCGCTGGCCAAGAGCCTGGCCAACGAGCTAGCCGCCGACGAAATTCGCGTCAACCACCTCCTTCCCGGTCGCATCCGCACCGACCGCCTGCGGGAGTTAGACCAAGCTAATGCGGCGCGCGCCGGCATCAGCGTCGAGGAACAGCAAAGGCGCGTCACCGCAACCATCCCGCTGCAGCGATACGGCGCACCGGAAGAGTTTGCTCGTGCGGCCGCTTTCCTGGTTTCGCAAGCGGCGAGCTACATCACCGGGGCGTCGTTGCAGGTGGATGGCGGGCTGATCCGGAGCGTGATGTAGCGCTCGCCTTTGCTGCCTTTTGGAGAGGAGCGGCGGCTGTTGGCCCGCTTGACTGGAAATAATATACTATGTGGAGCGTGCCCCGCGGAGGGTCTCAAATTTCAGGCCAACCGGAGATGCGACGGCGCTCGCCGCGCGCCCGCACCGACCATGCGGCATCTCCCGGCGCAGCCCCGGAAAACAATCTGCGCAAGTGCTTTCAGCAGATTCGGGAGATGATCGTTCATGGACGCCTTGCGCCCGGCAGCCGTGTGGTGGAGGCAGAGCTGGCTGAACGGATCGGCGTCAGCCGCACCCCCGTCCGGGGTGCCCTGCACCTTCTCCAGAAAGAGGGTTACATCGTCGCCACATCGGTCGGCAGCCGCAAAGCACGCTTGGCCGTCGCGCCGCTCACGAAGGACGACGCGCGCGAACTCTATGCCATCATGGGCCGCCTCGAGGGGCTCGCGGCACGGTCCACGGCGGAGCTCGATCCTGTGGCACGAGCCGCCGTGGTGTCGAGGCTGAGGGAGCTGAACAAGCATTTGCAGGCCCTGGCAGCCGCGGGACAAGCACAGCCCAACCACATCTTTGAACTGGACATGAGTTTCCACCAGGCGATTGTGCATGCCAGCGCCGGTCCGCGGCTTCGCGCCCTTCAGACTTCCATCAAACCTCAGGCGGAAAGATACTGGCGGTTGTACGCCAGCGCGATTCTTGAGCAGCTCAGCCTCTCAGTGAGCGAGCATCGAGAGATCATTCGGGCGATCGAAGCAGGCGACCCAGAGGCGGCGGAGAGGGCCGTGCAAATGAACTGGGCCAACGGCGCCGAGCGCCTGGCGCGCGTCATCGACACACTGGGTGAACGCGGGAGCTGGTGAAGGCTAATGAAGTTAGGGCTCGGGCGGCCCGGGTAAGCCAAGCTGCACCACCACGGGCTGTTGCCGTCCCGCAAGCGGGTTGAAGGCCTGGTGGTTGGCAGGCAGAATTGTTCGCTTGCGAACCGGCTTATCGCTGGAGTTAGTCGCCGATTACTTTGAGGATCACGCGCTTGCGGCGTTGGCCGTCAAACTCCGCATAGTAGACCTGCTGCCAGGGTCCGAGGTCGAGCTTGCCCTTGGTCACGGGCACAAGCACCTGGTGCCCGAGGAGCAGATTTTTCAGGTGGGCGTCCCCATTATCTTCGCCTGTTTGGTGGTGCCGATAGTCGGCTCGATAGGGCGCCAGTTTTTCCAGCCATTCTTCAATGTCCGCGATCAGGCCTTCCTCGGCGTCATTAACGTAGACTGCGGCGGTGATATGCATGGCAGAAGCCAGGATGAGCCCTTCCTGAATGCCGCTTTGGTGAAGCACGCGGTCGAGCTCGGGAGTGATATTAATGAATTCCCGTTTCTTCTTCGTGTTAAACCAGAGATATTCGGTGTACGACTTCATCGTCAACCTCAATCCGGCGCAGCACCAAGCCAAGGCGTCCAGCCAGCGCGTTGTCCTCCGCCGGTTTTTGTCACGCAGCTCAACCCATCACAGGCGAACAGTCTGCCTTTGCTCCGTAGTCGTTGAAGACGTATCCCGTCCAGTGCATGCCGTGCGGTACCACCACCAAGGCTACCTTGCGAAACCAGGCCGCTACGTCGTGGCGGCGATCCCAGTCCGGGATGGCAAAGGTGCGTTCGAGGTGCTCGAAGCGAGGGCGAAACGCTTCCTCCGCCGTCCGGGCGCGCCCCCCTCTCCACACTGGGCTTTCGATAGAAGCACGCCTCTCCCATCCGGCATTCTCATAAATCAGCTCGGCGCGATGGCCCGCTTCGCCCGGCTGAAAACAGGAGCGGTTGTTCCGCACTTGCTGGTTCAGAGCCGAGAGAAAGAAGAACTCCTGTTTGCCGGCTTGAATGACCACCCGGGGCGTGTTCGTACTACCTGCCGTGAACAGGGAGCCGCCGAACGGATATCCCAACAATACCTCATCGTCGCGCGATCGAAAAAGCTGGCTCTGCCTGCTGAGACCTTGCCGCGCGGAACACCGCGGACGATTGCCGCCACAGACTTGATGGGCTGATGCATTTCGGCCCTAACGCTCCACTCCGTGAAACTTCCTGCCTTCCTTACCTCGGCTAGAAGCTTCCCGGGACCTCGTTGCTGGCCTCCTGCCCAGACGAAGCTCGAGCAGGTCAGCTGGAAGGCGCCGTCGTGGTGGGTTACCTGCATAACATCAGGATCGAGGGCGTAGGTGTTCTCAAAGGTATAGAGGCGAAATGACAGCTGGATTCCGCCAACCTCGACGGACGGCTCAGGAAAATCGAAACTGAACTTCATAAAGCTGCGGCCACGCGGCGGAATAAAGACACCGCTAGTGGAAGTGAGCGGAACGATGGGCTTGGTTGTCGGCGGGACAGTACCTTGGAAAGTGCTCGACGTACCGCTGGCGGCCAGGTGAGCGGCGCTGAGCGCCGTATCTTTCAGGAGCTTCCGGCGTGTGATCCGGCGCTTCATCCCCTGGTATGAGAGTCTGCCCGGTGCGTTCGCCGTGCGAGCCCTCAGACAGGGCTTGATGATAGGGCGGAAGTCTGGCCAGCTTCAAGATCAGCCCCGGGGCGCGTAATACCCGTCGCGCGCCTGGATGCGGTACTTCACCAGCTTGCCCTTCTGGTTGACGATCCTCAGCGGCTGGCCCTGGTCGTCAACCAGCTCAATCTTGAGCTTGTGATATCTGCCGTCGTGCTGATTGTTGGACGGGACATAGCCCAGGCTGTATTGTGTTCGCAGCTGACCCGCTATCTGCTGATAGATGGCGGGCAGCTCGCCCCGGAACCGCGGGAAGAAGGCTTCACCGCCAGAGTACTGCGCAATATATCCCAGTTGACTCCGCGCTTCAACCTCCGTCATGCTTCCCATGGTTCGTACGTCCAGCCACTCGAGAATACTGATGGGATAGATGGGCGTGTCAGAGGACTTGGCGATTTTCAGCATCTGCGGATAGGTGATCTTGCTGAAGGTATCGATGCCGGTGCAGATGGCGATGATGGCTTTTCTTCCTTGGATATCCTTCATGCGGTCAATGGTAAACGCCAGGGCGTCGTAGAGATTGGTCTCGCTAAAGCCGGGTATGCGGAGCGTGTCCAGCGCGGCCTTCACCGCGAAGCGGTCCTGTGTGAAATCGGTGAGGATGTGCGGCTTCATATCGAAATAGACGACTGCCACCCAGTCCTTGGGCTGCATGAAATTGAGAAACTCGTAAGCGTCCTCCAGCGCTGTGTAAAGAAATCCCCACCACTTGTTGCTGAATTCGATGAGCATGCAAACCGTGAGGGGCGCCTCAGCCATGCTAAAATTAGTAATAGTTTGCGGCACCCCGTCGTCCAATATCCTGAAATTCTTCTTGCTTAGACTTGGAATTGGGTTACCATTACTGTCGGTTACCAGAACGTCGACGTTGACCAGGTTCGTGGTCGTCCGTAGAGTGTAGATTTCATTGGGATTGATCTTCTCAGGTTGCTTTTCCGGCGGAGGGGTGGCAGGCAGAGTTTTTTTGGGAACCACGGTGGCCTCTCCGGCTGGTGCGGCCGGTCCGGACGGCTCCTGTCCCGGAACCTGGGAAGGCTGCTGATCCTGAGCCTGGCCGTGTAGAGTTACCGTGCCCAGGAGGAAGAGTGCGCTGAGCAAAGAAGCCAACAAGGCACGTCGCGTGCTCATCGAGGTTCGGGTCGTCATGGTAGTCGCTCCAGCCCGGTAAGAGCTCAGGGGAAATGTGCCACTGTGAATGATGCCATTCACCCCCTTTAGGGTCAACTGAAGGGCTGAGTTTTTATTTGGCCGGGTGAGCGATTCTGACGATGTGATTATAGCGGTTGGAGGCAGAGCTGCGGGGCGGCGGGGCTAATATAGCCGCCGGAGGTGACAAGGTCAAGCTGGGTTTAGGGCCTGCCCATGCGGGCGCTGGCCGTCTTGTGGGGCGGTGGGCGGTCTGCTTGGTGGCCAGTATTACTATAGGAAGTAATATTAAAAATCCACTTGACAATAGCTCAAACTATGGTAAACTTTCAGTCTGAGCCGGGTGGCACCCACGAGCTACGAGCCATACTGCGTTTGCTCACTCGGCTATTGACTTTTAATGTAACCATGTATTAGGCTCTGCCTCCGGGGAGGCTAGCCCCTACTTTTCACTGGAGGAGAGTCTAATGAAAAGGTATACTGGTTCTTTATTGCTCGCTACCTTGATAACGGTGGTGAGCACGGGATTGCGTCGGACGTGCGCTGCGGTAATTTCGGCAGGGCGAACAACTGCATGGACGCAGAACCTAACGGCCATTGGTGGGTCACCGCTTCCGACCTTTGTGGAGGCGCGCCAATCCCTGAACGTGGGCGGAGCGCCGGTACCGCCGCCGCGCAAGCAGATGGTAGCCTTTGGCGGAGCGCCAGTACCGCCGCCGCGCAAGCAGATGGTAGCCTTTGGCGGAGCGCCAGTACCGCCGCCGCGCAAGCAGATGG
>CADDZE010000048.1 GCA_902812465.1 Acidobacteriota bacterium
GGGCGGCTCGGAAGGGCCGCGTTGCCGCTAACCTCAGTCGCCCTACGGGCTCCTTCGGCTAGCGGCAAAGAAAAACCAAACAGATCATGGGCTATAAAAACCGGACATCTTCCCGTGCTAAGAACACTCATCCCCTGAGGGCGTTTACCAACTGTACTGCCAGTACGATGATCCTTGTCTGGCCTCGGCGGCACGGTGCCCTCGGTATAAATCGTTTGTGAATCCCAACGGTGGCATCCTACACGTCGGGCGGTTCGCCTTCTACCGGACCGCTCAATGAGTTGTCAAACACCTTAATCTCGGTCGGTGTGTCCGTACGTAATAGGTGGATTATTTGATACTGGAACTGCTTGTATGGCTGAGTCGTCCCGCCGGTCGCCACCGTGTGCCCGAGGCGCGGAAGGTTCATCCTTGCGGGTTGTCGCTTGCGGGTGTGCCTTCCGGCGAAGCCTGTTCAGCCACCTGCAAGTCAAAAGCTGTCCCTTTCACAATCTTGCTGCCGGGCGCGGGGGACTGGGCGAGGATAGTGCCCTCACGGGACGACGGAGTAGGTACGGGTGTGATGGTTCCTACCTTGAAGCCCGCGGCTGCCAGGGCACGGCGGGCCTGGTCGAGTGGCATGCCGACCAGCGACGGGCACACATACGCAGGCGTAGGGTCGCCCAGGGAAACAAGCAGATTCAAAGCCGGGCTGTGTACGGGCGTGCTGGAAGGAAGCGGGTCCTGAGCGATAATCTCATCCGGGGCTGTGCCAGGGATATGGACGGCGGCTACATCGCCCACGGCCAGCCCATGCTGGAACGTCGCAATCTGGGCGGCTCGCACACTTGCCCCCACCAGGTGTGGCACTACGGCCCGCGCCGGTCCTAGGCTGACCAAGACGTGGACGTGCTGTCCGGGCTTCACTTTGTCGGAGGGCTGAGGCACCTGGGACACCACCCGGTCGGCGGCGTATTGGTCGCTATAGATGTGGTCTTCGACCTTGAGTTCGAGTCCCAGCGCCCTCGCGGTTCTTTCGGCCGTACCGAGCGGCATGCCCACAAGATTGGGAACTGCCTCTTGGTGCCCCTGGATGCTCAGGCGTATGGTGGTGATCGCGCTGATGAGGGCGATGGCGACCAGAACCGTAAAGAGCAGCAGAAGACGGAACAGGGTACGGATGCGATCGATCAGTCCCATGGGAGATCACTTCATTGTAGCGCACCTCCGCGGCAGGCTTTCGAGGATCGGCGTGGGAGGATCGCCTTTTCCATGATCCTGAACCACAGAGGTTATCGCCGTCGGTCGGGCGAGCGTGGTAAAGTTTGGATAGATCGCGAGGCAGCGAGAGGTCGGAGTGAATTGCCAGCGAAGGCGCAAAAAGGCATGGAGGCGAGAGGATGCCTGAAGATTCGCTCTTCACGTTTCCTCCGCCTCCCGCGCCGGACGCCGCCGAATGGGCCGGCTCGCCCATTGGCGTCTCTAACACCATCACGCGGACGAAGGGACGAACGGCGGTCCATAACAAGACGGTGGATGCCACGCCGGGCTTGCTAGACCACCTCATGGAGAGCGCCGAACATCGCCTGCGCGAACATCCGCACGCTGTGCGCCAGCACGACGTGGTGATTCACGGAATTCGCGTGCGCGCCACCACGAACAGTCCTCACCTTTACGACTTTTGGGTGGACAACTGGTACAGTGTGGAGGAGTGGCAGCGAGTGACCGGCCACCGCCCGCCCGCCGAGCCACGCGTGAACGTTTACGCTATTCTGGGCGTGAAGGACCAGCAGGAGGCAGCCTATTACAGCCGAAAGAACAATACCATCATCTTCTTCAATACCTCGTATTATGGCCAGCTCAAGAGCTGGGTGCTTGGCGCGGTAGGGCGAATTCTTGCCTCCGAGTATGGCATCCACTCCATTCACGGCGCTTGCGTCGAGAAAGGCGGGAAAGGCGTCCTTTATATCGCACCCACGGGTACCGGCAAATCGACCAGCTCTTATGGCTTGATGACCTATCCCGAAACGCGCTTCCACTCCGATGACTGGGTCTATGTCCGTTACACCTATTGCACGCGCGATGGCCGACGGGTGCTGGTGCTTCGCACCCGGGGTTCTGACGGATCGGTAGCGTCCGGTTACCAGGTGTACCGCTGGATCGAGCAGCACGCTGCAGATGGCAGCGCCCAACTGGACGCCCTGACACTTGACAATCAGGAGGTTCGCCTGCGGCTGGCCGATCTCGACCTCAGCCAGAAGATCGACGCCTACGCCTACACATCCGAGAAGGTCTTTTACCTTCGCACGAATCTGGCGGAAAACTTTCCCCTCTCCATCAGGCAGCTCTTGGCCTCGAAAGAAGAGAATGTGCCCGACGTTTCGCCGGCTTTCCGCCAGCGCTACGCCGCCACGCTGGCCGGTATGGTGCGGGATCTGCGGCACGTAGCCCGGGGAGAATTGGGGCAGGCGCTGGACAGCCGGTCCGACGCCGAGTTGAGCGAGATCTGCGCCCGCCTCATCGCCTTTGATAATGCGCGCTCGATGCTCGACATTGCGAAGGTCCTGCCGCGCGAGCGCGTCTACACCAATCCCCTCCAACCTTGCCGGCTAGTGGCTGTGATTCTGCTCAAGCGCAATCCTCAGGACCCCACGGTCCTCAATCATGCCTTGCTCGACACCTTCATGGAAAAGCTTCTGATTGGCGAGACGCCGGATAAGAAGCGGGAGGTGGCCTACAACGCCTATCGCGCCGTCGACGACCGGGCGGAACGCTCCTTCATTGACTCCCTCGAAAGGCGCGTCACGGCGTCGGACTCCCTTTACCGCCTTTTTACGGAAGCTTCGGACGTTCCCGATTCCTTGCAAGAAGAGTTCTCGCTATTCCGGGTAATGTACGATGCGGCGCGCACCTTCGACCTCAACACGACCCTGCAAAGGGATCCGGACGTTAAGGACAAGCGCGAGGCGGTAGGCCGTACCCTGGCTCTCATCGCTCGTACGCTTGAGGAGGAGCCGCGGGGCATCCACCTCACCATCGACAACTACAAGGAGTACATCGGCGGCGCGGCTTATCCCCACGCCTCAACCTCTTGACGCTTTCCGTCGTTGGTTCGATCACGCTATGGCCACCACCCCTAAGCCGCTCTCGGGCCTGCTGTTTTCCGGGGGTAAACTTGTGCGCAGTGACGATCGCGGGCCGGCCGACCTGCGCCCCGTCGAGATCACGCCAAACTTTATCTCCAGCGCGGAGGGCTCAGCGCTGATCCGGCTGGGCGAAACCCAGGTGATTTGCACCGCCTCGGTCGAGGACGGCGTCCCGCCGTTCCTCAAGGGGATGGGTAGGGGTTGGATTACCAGCGAGTATGCCATGATCCCGCGGGCGACGGAGACGCGGACTCCCCGTGAGGCGACCCGTGGCCGGCAGGGCGGGCGCACCATGGAGATCCAGCGGCTCATTGGCAGGTCGCTCCGCGCCGTGGTGGATCTGGACCGGCTGGGCGAACGGACGATTTGGATCGACTGCGACGTGATCCGCGCTGACGGTGGCACGCGGACCGCCTCGATCACCGGTTCGCTCGTCGCCCTGGGCCTGGCTTTGCAGAAGCTCGCCAGCCTCACCATGCTTCCTGGCGGGGTGCTGAAGGACTATTTGGCTGCCATCAGCGTTGGCGTGGTGGGGGGGCAGATGCTGCTGGATCTGTCCTACGCCGAGGACTCTAACGCGGAGGTCGATATGAACGTGGTGATGACGGGCAGTGGGCACCTGGTCGAGGTACAAGCCACGGCCGAGGGCCGCCCCTTTACCCAACAAACGGTCAACGCCATGATCGACCTGGCGCGGCCAGGTATCGACAAGCTCCT
This sequence comes from Acidobacteriota bacterium, assembly GCA_902812465.1. Classification (GTDB taxonomy): domain Bacteria; phylum Acidobacteriota; class Terriglobia; order UBA7540; family UBA7540; genus CADDZE01. The sequence goes on from CADDZE010000048.1 coordinate 3,843, forward strand.
GGCTCTCCAGCGGTCCATCTTGCAGATGGACCTGCCGGGCACCGCGGCCAGCAGTCCGGCAACTCCGTGATCACCCTTTACCTGGCAACGTCCAACCCCGGCAAGCAGCGGGAGTTCCAGGAGGCAGCCCACGGCATGGGCATTACCGTCGCGTGCGTGCCCAACTTTCAGCAGCTTCCGCCCTGCGTCGAGGATGGCGCAACTTTTGAAGAGAACGCGCGAAAGAAGGCGCAGCACTATTCGCAATTCTGCGGGGGATGGGTCTTCGCCGACGATTCCGGAATCAGCGTCGATGCACTTGGTGGCGCTCCGGGTGTCCACTCCGCTCGTTTTGCCGGCCCAGGCGCCACCGACGAGGCCAACAACGCCAAGCTCCTGGACTTGCTCAGGCTTTACACGGCGACGGGCGGGCGGGAACGCAGGGCGCGCTACACGTGCGTGATCGCGCTAGCCGAGCGGGGAAAGGTGCTCGCCGTCACCGAGGGCAGTGCTACGGGTGTGATTTTGCCAGCGCCGCGCGGGTCGGGCGGTTTCGGTTACGATCCGCTGTTTTTCTATCCACCGCTCGGGAAAACCTTCGCGGAGTTAGGACCCGGCGAGAAGTGGGTTGTATCCCATCGCGGCATCGCTTTTCGAAGGTTAGTCGAGTGGATGCGCCAAGCGCCTGTTCAACACGCTTGAAGGCATTTGCCGCGTGCTGGCCTAAGAAGGTTGGGTACTGCGGGCTGCGCCGCCATGGTTCCTGGGATGATTGCCAGTCCTTTTACTCCCTGTGGCCCGCTTGAGTTAGAATGGTCGCCTCCTGGAAAGCCATCCGAGGGTGAGCCAACCATGCCCGCCAAAACCAAGCCCAAACGCGCGGGCTCAGAAAGCCGAAGGTCCTCGGCCAAGGCCAGGGCGCGCCGGGCTACCCGATCGCCGAGCTGGTACACGTCGCCCGCGCGAATGCGGCAGATCTTTGCTGCGTTGGATCGGCTCTTTCCCAACGCAGGGTGCGCGTTGCACCATGCCAACCCCTTTCAGCTCCTGGTGGCAACGATCCTGTCTGCACAATGCACGGACGAGCGGGTGAACAAGGTCACGCCGGAGCTGTTCCGCAAATATCCGACGCCGCAGGACTTCGCAGCCATTAAGCCGGAAGCGCTCGAGCCGGACATTCGCTCCACCGGCTTTTTCCGCAACAAGGCCAGGAGCATCGTCGGTGCCGCCCAGAAGATCGTCAGCGACTTCGGCGGACAGGTGCCCCGCACCATGGAGGAGATGCTGACCCTGCCAGGAGTAGCACGCAAAACGGCGAACGTCGTCCTCGGGACTGCCTACGGCCTCCCGACAGGCATTGTGGTTGACACGCACGTCTCTCGCATCGCGCGGCGGTTGAAGCTCTCGCAGGAGACGGCGCCCGAGAAGATCGAGCAGGACCTGATGAAGATCGTGCCGCGAGAGCGCTGGATTTCTTTCGGTCATCAGTTGATCTGGTTTGGGCGCAAGGTGTGCCAAGCGCGGAAGCCACTCTGTCACATCTGTCCGATCGAGACTATCTGCGATTCACCGGACAAGACGATATGAGGGGTTTTCGTTTTCATCGTTGGCACCTCGGCCTTGTACCGAGTGGGAAGGTCGAGAAGTCGGTAAAACGTCTTGTTGCGTCATCGTATGAAAGATTTGAGTCGATATCGCCGCAGACCACCTGGTTGATTGCGGGTAGAAAAGAGGGAACTAACGGGTCGCATTGACCTCTACGGGCCTGGTCAGCCTTACGGCACCGTCAGCCGGCAATGGATAGCGTTTGCGGGCGCGAAGCGAGTTAGTTGCGGTCACATTGGGGGTGGAGCAGCGGATCATCGCCGACCTGGAGGAGAGTTGGGGGGCTCTAGGTCGTTCGGCTCTCCGCTGCACATGGCTCTGATTTCCCCTCCTTGCTAGCCGGCGGTTGAACCGCAGGCCGTCCCCGCGGGATTCGCGAACGAGCATGAGCGCACCCCAAAGGACTGGCTAAGAGTGTCATAGCCATGGTCGACATGTCAAGTCAGATGTTTAAGGGGTCGTTAACCATCGCCGGTGCTATCCGGGCGCTGCGTCAGAAGCTGGGCCAGACCCAGGCCGACATGGCTCGAACCCTGGGAACGACGTTGCGCACCTACGACCGGTGGGAGGCCGGTGACTCAATCCCGCGCGGCCATGTTCTGATCCGGATGATGGAGCTTTGTCCTGACCCTGCCACTCGGTCGCTTTTCCGCATTGCTGCCGGATCTGGGCACGCGAAGCTTTCTGCCAGACGACCGGTTTCGCCTCCTCTCCCTAGGCGCGATCCCAGGGACCGGCTGCGCATGCATTTGCGCAATGCCTGCCTTGAAGCTATCGAGATCATTTACCAAGCGGCGGCGATGGGCTCGGCGGCAGCTGAGGAAAGACTTCGCCACTACGCCGCGGAGCTCAACCGCAACGCGATCAGCCTAGCCGCCAGTGCTTTGGGAGTCAGAAAGGATGCGGGCAGCCAAAGCACTCACTGAAGCAGGAAATTCGCCCCCAAGCGGCGGCAGTTCTTGCGTGGCCGTTCCTCGGCAAGAGGTGCCTTCCGGCCAGAGGCAGCATCAGGGCCAGCGGCGAAGCGACCGGCGGGACTTGACTGTAGCAGCGCTCATAAGGGAACGCCGCTGGTAGTCAGAGTGTGCGGAGACTGAGTGATTGAATCAATGGGAGCATGCCCACATGCCCATGGCGTTGCTTGACAGCCCCAAACTCGCGGAACATACTGATTTCGGGCCGCCAAGCTTACCAATCGCCAACGAGGCGAAGATGCTGGAAGCTTACAACAATCGGGCGTTGCTGGTGGATCTCTACGAGCTCACCATGGCTGCCGGTTACTATGAGCACGGAATCGATTGCCTGGCCACCTTCGAGCTCTTCGTGCGCGCTATGCCTTCGGAGCGCGGCTACTTGGTGGCCGCGGGGCTTGATTCGGCGCTGGGCTACCTGGAGAACCTCCGGTTTAAGGAAGAGGACGTCGCTTTCCTTCGAAGCCTGTCGGCCTTCCGCACTGTCAGTGACGGCTTCTTCGATTACCTACGGGGCTTTCGCTTCACCGGCGACGTCTGGGCGATGGACGAAGGCACACTGGTCTTTGCTGGCGAGCCTATCCTGCGTGTGACGGCCCCGGTGGCCCAGGCGCAGATCGCCGAGACCTACCTCCTGTCGGTCATCAACTACGAAACGTTGGTGGCTTCTAAGGCCGCGCGCGTAGTGCGGGCTGCCCAAGGCCGCCCAGTGTGGGAATTCGGCACGCGGCGTGCCCAGGGGCCACAGGCGGGCGTGCGTGCCGCCCGCGCTGCCTACGTGGGGGGATGTGCCGGTACCTCCAATGTGCTAGCGGGGTACCTTTATGGCGTGCCCCTGGCTGGCACTGCAGCGCACTCCTGGACCCAGGTCTTTCCCGACGAGCGCCAGAGTTTCGAAGCCCTGCTCGAGACCTTTCCCGAGACCGCCATTTTACTCATCGACACCTACGATCCCCTGACTGGCGCCGAGAACGCCGCCAGCCTGGGCCGCAAGCTTGCCGGCGTCCGGCTGGACAGCGGCGACCTGCTAACCAAGAGCCGCCAGGTGCGCGAAATTCTGGACCGCCACGGTCTGCGCGAGACGAAAATCTTCGCCAGCGGCGACCTCAACGAGTACAAGGTGGAGGAGTTGGTTCGCCAGGGCGCGCCCATTGATACCTTTGGCGTCGGCACCGAGCTCGCGACTTCCCGCGACGTGCCTGCACTCAGTGTGGTCTACAAACTGGTGGAAATTGAGCGTAACGGGCAGGTGGAGTACAAGACGAAGTTCAGCCACCAGAAGGCGCACTGGCCGGGCAAGAAGCAGGTGTTTCGCTTCCCGGATGCCGAAGGCAGGTTCCACCATGACCTGGTCGCACGAGCCAGTGAACACTACGCCGACGGCGTCCCGCTGCTGAAGCCGATGATGGAGGGCGGAAGACGGCTTCAACCGAGTCCTCCCCTCGCCGAGCTCCGCGCGCGGACGCTAGACTCGCTGGCGCGCCTGCCCGAACGCTACCAGAGTTTGCACGCTCCGCCACGCTATCCGGTGGCGATTAGCGCTGCGCTCGAGCAGCTGCTCGAAAGCGTACGCCACCACTATCGTGTTTCCGAGGAAACTTATATGGCGTCGAGAGTCCAGGAAGAAGCCAAGGAAAGCGTCGTGTTCGTAGACGTTGACACGCAAGTGGATTTCATGTATCCCACCGGTTCGCTTTATGTGCCCGGTGCCGAGCAGATCATTCCGCAGCTCGCGCGCTTGATGAACTACGCGCGTTCCCAGGGCATCCCGGTGCTGTCCTCCGCAGACGCCCACTCGCCGGACGACCCGAGCTTCGCTCAGTGGCCGCCGCACTGTGTGGTGGGGACACCGGGTCAGCAGCGCATTCCAGAGACTCAGCTTCCTGGGGCCGTGGTGGTTCCGAACCGCGCCGGAGCCTTCCATCCTCCTGCCGAGTGGCCGGCTCAGGTCATCATCGAAAAGCAGGAGTACGATGCTTCCACCAACGCCAATTTCGACACCATCCTGGGTGCGCTGGGCCCGGCGCGCTTCGTGGTGTTCGGTGTAACCACGGAATACTGCGTGCGTGCCACGGCTTTGTCCCTGCGCCGGCGCGGATTGGCTGTGGATCTGGTGGTCGACGCGATCAGGCCCATTACCGAAGAAGGCGGGCAAAAGGCCATCGAGGAGATGGTGAGGGCGGGTGTCCGGCTGGTCAAGGTTGAAGAGGTATGCGCGCCGCATTGGGCGGCAGTCGCACCGGCGACGGCGCGGTAGAGATCTTCCTCCCCCGGGAGAGGCGGAAAATCCGTGGAACTTTGCCCTTCAGGAGGAAACGAGGGAGACGTTCGGTAACGCACTCGGCGATGGAAGCGCTCTGAGGTTAGCCCAGTTTCCAAGGGGCACGATACTCACAGGTTAACAACCTTCTGGCTTCTTCTCCTCCGGCCCGCAATTGCTGGCCGGCCACGTCCCACACGATCCGTTCCCTGCTGCGGTAGGCAACGTTCGCCAGCAAGCAGGTACTGGTGGAGCGATGCCCAATCTCGATGTCGCTGACGGGGCGGCGACGCGTCTTCACGCAATCGAGGAAATTGCGCACGTGATCGAAGTGAGCGTCATTGACGCTCTCCATCCACATAGAAGCCGTGCGGTCTACGTCCTGTTTGTTCCGGCGTTGCTTTTCCGGATAGAGATGGAAACCCGAGCGGTCGACGAACAGTGTCCCCTCGGTCCCGTGAAACTCGATGCCGTAGGCACGCTCGTTTTCCGGGTCGGCGTTGCAAGAGCGTGTCTCGTACACGCAGACGAAGCCGGGGTACTCGAAGGTGGCCTGCAGCGTATCCGGCGTTTCGCGGTTGTCCTGCAGGTACCATTTGCCGCCGTAAGCCGTCACCGCATTCGGCCCGTCGATCTTCATTGCCCACTGCACGATATCCAGCAGGTGGACGCCCCAGTCTGTCATCATTCCGCCCGCATAGTCCCAAAAATAGCGAAAAGTGGACCATCGATCGCCGACGCCGAAGCGGTTCCAGTTAAACGGCACTTTGGGCGCGGGTCCGAGCCACATGTCCCAGTCGAGCGTGGAAGGCGGCGTCGAGTCCGGAGGATTGCCGATGCCCTCGGGGTAGTCGTTGGCGTAATTCCAGGTATGGACGAAACTGATCTTGCCGGCCATATTCGCCTGCACGAGCTCCACCGCCTTCTGAAAGTGAATTCCCGAGCGCTGCTGCGTTCCCACCTGCACCACGCGTTTGTACTTCCGTGCCGCTTCCACCATGTGCTTGCCTTCTTCCAGGCGGGTGCAGATGGGCTTCTCGACGTAGACGTCCTTACCGGCCTGGCATGCCAGCACCGTGGGCAGCGCGTGCCAATGGTCTGGCGTGGCCACCACGATCGCGTCGATGTCTTTGCGATCCAGCACCTGGCGAAAATCTTTGTACGGTTGGGCTTTGCCTTGCGTCGCCTGCACCGCCTGGTCCAGGTTTGGCTGGTAGACGTCGCACACTGCCACCACTTCCGCGTCCGGCTGCGCGGCAAAGTCTTGCAGGTTGGCCATGCCCTGACGGCCGGTGCCGATTACGCCGATGCGGACGCGGTCGCTGGCGGCCACGGCCGCCGTGCCCGCGCTCGAGGCTATACCTCCGGCCACCGTGGATAGCCCCGCCCGCTTCATGAAGTCGCGGCGGCTCAAGGTATCAGCCATGGCAGAATCCTCCCTGGGAAGTTCGTAAAGCAAATGGCCAGCGTTGTCGTTTTGTATCATGGATGCGTTTCGTGCACAACCGGGTGATCGCGTCCTCCCGCCGCTGGGCGGCGGGCGCCGGGCGTTGACCGCCGGCTCCGCTACCAGGCATTGGGAGGCGCAGCCCACGCACACTGCTCAGGTGGGACTACTGGGGGGTCTGAGGGACCAATCCGGCTGCGGAGCGATCATGTGGGCTAGAGGCCTAGCAGCCAGCCTTTGACCGCAGCGCCCGTCAGCTGGGTCATCCCGTACACGTACCACTGGACCTGTCGCTCATATTCCGCGCGGCGTCCGGGCAAATCAGCGTCGGTCTTAAAGTCGACAACGTGCCACTGGCCGTCCTCGAGAAACGCCAGGTCAACGATTCCTTCGATCAACTTGCCATTCCGTCGCATGACCAGAGGAAGCTCGCGGTGGCACCGCGAGGCCTGCTGCGCTCGCCTGAGCAGAGGATGGCGCCAGGCCGCTGCCACGGCATCAACAGCGGCGGCGATTTCATCCGCCGGACAGCCCAGGATGCGGCCATGGAATCCGGCCAGCCTATGCAGGTGCTGTTCATGTTCCGCCAAAGTCAACACGAGCCCCACTTCATTGAGCAGAGCGTGGACCAGCGTACCAAAGCGCCGTCCGCTGGGTCGGTTGGCGGGCTTTGGCACAATCAGCACCTCCACGGGCATGACGGCAGGAGGCGCGGGCGGAAGCTCGGAGATCTCCGTGACTGCAAGGACTTCGAATTCAGGCCGGACGCCTTCGTGCAGCGTTTGCGAGCGCCTGGCTTTCCAGGCCTCGTATTGCTCCACGCTTTGCCGCGCGCCGGCTGTGCCCTTCGAGAGGATCTTCCATTGTCGCACCCCAAACCGTGGCCAAACCTTCAGGCGCAGCACCGACGGATCCCACCAGACCACGCGATGCGCTCCGCGTTCCGGCTTGTGGAGTCCAGGTGCCACGTTGAACCGGGGAGGCTCTTCGGTAACCTCCGGCCGTTCCAGGACGGAATCAGGGCCAAAAGCCGGGCAGCGCGGGGCAGGTTCAGGGGCACGGTGGCGCTCCAATGGAGGGTAAATCGATTTGTGCAAGGGTGATACCCAGCCGTCGGAAGGGCCGTCTCCTACGGCGGGTATCACCAAGAGATCCCGAGCGCGGGTGGCCGCGACATAAGCTACCCGAACACCTTCGGCGTGGTCGCGGGCCCGTTCCTCGGCCTGTCGTTCAACCAGATTCCAGGGCGCGCAGCCTGCCAGCGGCATGGCGCAAAGGCTCGCTTGCGGGTCAATGAAGAGGTCAGACTCCTGCCGGGAAAGCTTGGCGGTGATGTCCGCGAGGATCACCACGGGGAATTCGAGTCCCTTGGCGGCATGTACGGTCATCAGGCGGACGCCATCGGCCCCCTCTTCGAGCACTGGCGCTTCGGGTGACTCCTCGCGTTCGGCCTGGTCTTCAAGCTCCTCCACGAAGGCTCGAAAAGAAATGCCGCCCGCCAGCTCGAATTCCCGGGCGAGAGCGGCGATGCGGTAAACGTTAGCCAAGGCGTAGGCACCTCCCGGCCGCAGGCCGAAGGCGGCGTGTGCCCGTGTGGCTTCGAGCAGGGCATTAACCGTTTCGACGAAAGGGCGCTGGTTGCGGCGGCGATGCAGTTCGGCTAGGCATTTCAGCGCTTCGGTGACCCCACTGAATTCCGCTGGCAGGCTATCCGGCAGCGGCCGGAAGGGATGGAGGCGGCCGCACCGCTCGCGGAAGCGCAGCAGCAGGCTGTCCGCCAGGGCAAAGAGCGAGCCGCGCAGTGTGGCATAGACCGAAAGTTCGTCGTCCGGCCACTCGATGGCCGCGAGGGCGGCGCGCATGGTTTCTACTTCTTCGCGGCGATGAAAGGATTTGCCCCCGACCAGCAAGTGGGGGATCTCGCGCGCTTCGAGCTCGCGCAAGTAGTCGCGCGTCACGTCGGTGCGATAACTCACCTGGCGGCGGAAAAGCAGGGCAATGTGACGGGGACGGATGGGTTGCGGCGCACCGCCAGTGGTCACCGTCCAGCGGCTCTCTGTGATGAGCCAGCGGACAAAGGCGGCAATGGCGGGTGGCAGGCTCTGGTCAATAGCCTTTGTCTCCACCCTCCTCTCGCCATACGGCCGCGGCACTGGAAGCACGACCACAGTGGGCTGGCCGTCCTTTCTTTCCTCGCGGAAGGGGCGGAGCGGCACATAGCCGGCCTGGCCCGCCGCCCGGTCCTCGACCATCTCCGGCGCGAAGGCGGCATTCACGCATTCCTGGAGCGACGGCACGGCGCGGAAGCTCCGAGTGAGATGAATGAAGCCAACACCGCGCTGCCGCAATGCTTCGCGAAGCTGAAGATACAGTACTAGATCGGCGCGGCGGAAGCGGTACACGGACTGCTTGGGATCGCCCACCAGGAAGAGCTTGCCGGGAACCGGCCGAGCGCGCAGCCAGTTCGTCTCGGCCGGATCATCGGCGGCGAGGAGGAGAAGGATCTCAGCCTGAAGCGGATCGGTGTCCTGAAATTCATCCACAAAGATATGTGTGAAGCGCTCCTGCAGGTAGCGACGCACGTCACTCCGGCCGCGTATTACGTCACGCGCCTTGAGCAGCAGGTCGACGAAGTCGAGGGCACCGTTGCGGTTTTTTAGGTCCTCGTAACGCTCGAGGAGGCTGCGCATCTCCGCCTGCAGCAGGGCCGCCAAGTCTGCGTCGGCGCGCCGCTTGAAGGACTCGAGGGCTTCGATGAGTTGCTCGCGGGCTGCCACTACCGCCTCGCGGGTCACGCCCTCGGCGAAGGGGCCGTGGCCCTTCTTGCTGCGTTTGCGCAGATCTTTCAGAAGCACGACTAGCCGGCCCTCGAGCGCGTTGTAGTCGTGCTTCGAGACCGATTCCGCTCGCTCGACCCAAGTGACGAGGTCGCGCGTCGGCCGCAGAGCCTGTACTAACTCGTCGTTCGGGTAGGGACACTGCTTGGCCAGTAACCACAGCTTGCCAACCTTGTCCACCAGCGCGTCGACCTCCAGTTCCCGCTCGAACGGGCGGCGCTGCCAGGGCGTGGAGAAGTCGCGCCATTCGGCGAGGTTCCATCCCGCCTGCTCGATCTGGCGCAGCGGGGAGGCTCCGTCGCTCGTGCCACGGGCAGCGAGCCGGCAGAGACAGCGGTGCAGCCCCGGGGACTCGCTCTCGGCCGCGGTAAGCCTCTCCTGGCTCCAATCACGGAAAGCGCGGCGGTAGAGGCGCTGGGCTTCCCGGTCCGAGAGCTCGCGAAAGGCCGGGTCGACATTGGCTTCTACGGGCCTCTCGCGCAAGATCTCCGCACAGAAGGAATGGATAGTGCCGATGTGCGCTTCCTCGAGGTGGGCGATAGCATTTTCAAGGTTGCGCACTTGTGTCGCCGCGCTTTCGGACGGCGATGACGTTTGGCGGGTAAAGCGTTCGGTGGCTGTCGTCTCCGGCAGCGAATGCTGAGAGGCTGCGCCGTTGCGGGCGCGCGCCAGCGCGTTGTCCAACTCCTGTCTCAGGCGCAACTTCAGTTCGCCGGCCGCTCTGCGGGTGAAGGTGACGGCGACGAGGCCGTCAGGCTGGGCACGTCCGCTGGCGAGGACGGCCACAAGGCGGCGAATCAGCTCGGTGGTTTTGCCGGTGCCTGCGGCGGCCTCAACCAGCAGGCTCTCGTCCAGCGAGGTCCGGATCCTCTCGCGGGCCTCTTGATCATCCAAACGAATCGGGATCACCTTCCCCATCGTGAGAACCTTCGACTCTTTAACTCCTTGCGCTCGAACCTCGCCGATTGGCCGCCCTGCTGTCAGGGAAGGCTTCGCAGCTCGTTCAGCGGCTCGAGCCGCTCTTTGTACCCGCTGGCACGCAGCTCCTCCCAGGGGCCGCAAACCGGCCGATAGTCGCAGAATGAGCAAGCGTCCCGGCGCGGAGCGGCAGGGAAGCGGCCTTCGCGGATCGCCGCGTCGATCGCGGACGTGACCTTGCTGATCCACTTCCTGCCCTCCGCGTTGGGCTTGATCTCTATCCGTTGGTAGTTGCCCCGCTGTGTACAGTAAAAGAGGACGCTGGAAACTACCTGCTGGCCGCGAAGCGACTCGACCGCCAGCGCGTAGAGCAGCGGTTGCAGCACCTCGCCTCTGCCGGTGTAGGTGGGCCGTGGCGAAGGCGGCAGGCCGGTTTTGTGATCGGTCACACGCCAGTCTCCGCTCGTCTGGTGCTTTTCCAGGAGGTCGATGGAACCCCGTAGGCGCACGCCATCGAGGATTACGGCCGCAGCGGCGGAACTATGCGGATCGCGGTCGGGGCGCGCCTCGGCTCCGGCACGTGGCTCAGCGGCTAAGCCAAAGGAATACTCGAAATGAACCGGAAGCCACTCCGGTTCGGCCTGGGCGAGCATTTGTACCCAGCCCCGGAGGTCCATGCGGAGGTCTTCGATCTCGCTATGCCATATCGGCGGGATGGCCGGTGCGAGCTTCTCGGCGTAACGGGCGGCTGCCTCCTCGAGCGCGCGGTCGACAGCGTCCAAGGCTGCGGGCAAGCACTCCCTCCGCACCGGAAGCAAGCCTTCCGCCTGCAGCCTTCGGAAAAAGCTAAACTGGACCTCGTGGAAGAGTGCACCGCGAGTGAGCGGGTCCATCTGCTCGATGGCTTCGGCTTTCTCGCGGGGCCGAAGGTGGTGAATGCCGTAGAGCAGAAACCGGTAAGGACACGCGGCAAAGTGTTGCAGCGCGGAAGGCGAATGGGGGCGGGCGCTGAGGCGGTGTGCGGCAAGCGCTTCGAGTGTTGCCCGGTCCGGATGGTAGATGCCGTCGGCCTCGCCCCACGACCTTTGGTGCCAGCGGCGGTAGCGGGAGCGGAGGGAGCGCGCGACACAAGGATTGGCTTCGAGTAAGTGGGCCGCCTGGCCAGCGGCCTGCCCCGCGGGACGATGCAGCAGAACGTCGAGTACCGCCAGGTCGTATTCCGCATCGTCTACGGCCTGCTGCGGACGGTTGGGCGCGGGCCATCCCAGGCGCAGTCCCGAGGCAGTGGCGACGCGCTCCTCCAATTCACGCAGGTCGGGCAGGCGCCCCTCATGACCGCGCACCACTTCGAGGGCGTATATGGAAGGGACGCGGGAGCGACCCTGCGAGGTGTCGATTCGCGGGTACGACACGCAAACATGCCGCCGGGCTGCGGCCAGCGCAGAGCGGAGCAGCATCTGCTCTCGCTGCACGCGGCTCGTACGCGTCAGCAGCTTAGGGGAAAGGGCTGAGCGCGCCTGATCTAGGAGTAACGGGTCCTCGAACGCTCGCTGCGGAAACAGGCCCTCCGCAAGCCCGGGAATGAACACCAGGTCGAAGGACCGGCCCTGAACTTCCTCAGGTGTTCCCACCCACACGCGGCCGTAGCGGCGAGCGGGCGGCTCGCGGCGAAGGAACGTGAGGCGCTCGGCCAGCACCAGCCGGACTTCGTCCAGTGCCACTGGGCCGACGGCGTCCATCGGTTCCAGTTCAGCTAGCATGGAGAGAACCGACTCGGGATGGCGCAGGGTCATTTCCGCCAAACCGCGCAGTGTCGCCAGCCACTCGCCCCACGGCGCCGCCTTGGGCAGCACGTCCAAGCGTTCGATGACCGGGAGGGCAAAGCGTTCCAAGTGACCAAGGCACTCAAGCTGGCGGCGCGTCTGCACCACGCTAGGGTCGGCGAGGCGTTCCAGCTCCTTGATTTGCAGCTCGAACTCGGCGCGCAATCCAGCCAAACGGCGATGCCAGCGCTCCCTGCCGCCGATGACGGCGGCATCAATGAGCAATTTTTCCCAAGCGAACGGTGTCCGGAGGGTGCCGGCGGCGACGGGTGAGTCATCACGGCCACTGTCTTCGCTCTCGGTACGCTCCTCCGCGGGTGCGGGAAAGCGGAAGGAGAGCTGCCCGTCATCCTCGGAACCTACCCACAAACCCTTGGGCTCAGGCGGCCCGCCAGATTCGTCCACCGCCGGCACTTGACCGAGTGACAGGTACTCCGCAAAGCGGGATGCCGACAGGCCTTCGAGGGCGCAGTCGAGCAGGGCAAGGAAAGCGCGACCCGCGGGGTCAGGCCGGAGAGTGCCGGCGGTGAAGTAGGCCGGAATTTCGGCTCGCGCCAGGGCTTCCTCCACCAGCGGGTAATAGACGTCGGGGTTGCGCAGCACGATGGCCACGCGGTCAAAGGGCAAACCACGCTCTTCGCCCTCCGGTGTCGCGGCGAGGTGAATCCTGCGCGCAATCTCGACACATTCCGGTCCCTCGCCCGGCGCGGAAAACAACTCCACGGAGCCGTCGGACTGCAAGCGGCTCGTGGGTGCGGCGGGGGAGAAGATCTGCCGGCGCAGGCCTTCGAGAGAGGAACCGGGATCACCCTCGATCGGCTCAGCCGCAGTCCCCAGGACTTCCTCGAGTTGCGCGATGCCCTCCTGATCCTCGCGGTGGGCGGTTGCCAGCACTTCTGGCGAGCGTGCCACCAGCTCGCGGGCGCAGGCTCGCTCCAACGTGGAGGGCCAAGTTGTGTCGAGCAGAAGAGTCGGCAGCCCCAGGAGGGGATGCGAGCTCTGCGGGGCAAATTCCGCGGCGGCGGCAAAGATGGCGGCCAAGTCGGCCAGGGAGCGGGCGGCCAAGCTCTCTTCGTATCGGGCCAGCAGGCGGGCGAGGTCTTGACCTGAGGGGCCAGCGGACGCCAGCTGATCTCCGGCCACCCGCTCGAGGCGTAGCTCCGTGAGGGTCGATGCCAGGGCGCGGGCGAAGCCAGGCGTCTTGACGACGGGCGTGAAATAGCTCAGCTCTCCGGCTTGGCAACCAATGTGAATGGCGCGCGCTGCCAGGGCTTCCATGCCGAGGCGACTCAGCGGAGCCAGCCCAGCGCTGGCCAGGCGGAAGGCGGCGAGACGGGCCGCCAGCTGCAGCGGGGTGAAGCGCCGGACGCCGAACACCGGCCCGTTCTGCTGGGCGACCGCGCGCACCAGATCGTCGGCCGCTCCGTGTGTGGGGGCAACAAGGAGAATCTCGGACCGACCCAGTCGGGTGCCCAGCCACTCCGCCGCCGCGTGCAGGCGCACCCAGTTCGCAGAGGAGATGACCAGCCGGCAGGCGGACACAGCCGAATCAGTCTAGCGCAGGCCTTCTCGCTACATCAACTGATGCGGGGGTGCGGGTGCCGACCACGGGGTGTGTGACGAGCGAGGCGGAGCGCCCGCCAGCGTTTTTCCGGTGCCGACCTCGATTTTTCAACAACATATCCGGTTCGTTTTGTCAAATTAACCTGGGACGTGCTGCCAATCGGGGCGACGCGCCCCGCATCCGCGGGTGCCACCCTCATTGTGCATACAACCGGCACAAACGCGACAAGGCATACGCGAGCGCGGGTTGGTTACAGACCGCACGTTGTTTGCATCGCAAACCCGAATGCTCGCCGTCAGTGGGGGAGAATGCTGGAGGGTGGTAGCAAGCTGGCCGGATCAAGGCGAGCGGTGTCGGCCAGTTTGTTCTTCATCGATGTCCAGCCGCGGCTCGGTGCAGCGGAGGACCTGTCGCCAAGCCAGAGCCGAGTTGGCAGACGCAACTTGGAGCTCAGAATAGCAGCTTCAAAGCGAACTGAATCAGCCTCGGGTTGTTCACGGTCTGGCTGATCACGCCCAGGTTGCCGGCCGGGGGAGGTCCGGCGGCAACGTCTTGTCCAGGATTAAAGAACTGCGGGTGGTTCCAGAGGTTGAAGAACTCCGCCCGGAACTGTAGGGAGGCGCCCTCGTGAAATTTGAGGGGGAAGTTTTTGACGGCGGAAAAGTCGGTATTGACGAAGCGCGGACCCGTGAGGGGTGTCCGGTCGGAGTTGCCCAATTCACCGGCGGGCGCGGGGACGAAGCAACTGGTGTCGAAGAACTCATGGACCGTCCAATGGCTGAGCTTGCCGTTGCAGATCCGGTTGGGGCGGTTCAGAGCCAGGCCATTCCACTGAAAGTTCACGCCGGAGCCGTTGTTGCTGTTCTGGAGAAAGAGCGGGAAGCCGGAGGTAGCGTGCTGGCTGGCGCTGATTTCCCAACCCCCGAAGGCGGCGTTCACAGGTGCGCTCCAGGTGGTCCCCCAGTGCTTGCCTCGGCCGAAGGGCAACTGGTAGATGAAGCTGGCGGTGAAGTTGTGAGTGAGGTCGATTTGCGACAGCCCCTTATCGGCCTTGTTGGCTCCGGGCAGAGGATAGTAGAGCGCACCGATGGTGGTGCCCAATCCGTCGGTGAGGCCATTATCGAAATTCTTGGAGTAGGTGTAACCCGCCAGGAGGTAGAGTCCCTGGCGCATCTTTGTTTCCGCCTTGACCTGCAGGGAGTCGTAGCGCGAGTTGCCGCGGTCGAAGATGTCATAGACGAAGCCGATGGGCGACGGCGGAACGTACGGCTGGTTGAGGCCGCAGCCAAAAGTGTAGCCAGGGACGACGCCGCAAGCGGTCGGTGAGCCGAGGTTGACGTTGGACTGCGAGGTGAGGATGTGGTTGGCGCGGGATCCGGCATAGCCGGCTGTCACCACGACGCTGCCGGGCAGCTGCCGCTCAATATCGAAGGTGAACTGCTGAATGCGTCCCTGCTTGAAATTGAAGTTCTGGGTGTTGACGTTACCCCCGAATTGCGCCGGGTTAGTGGGCTGGGCCAGTAACGGAAAGCCCTGCGAGATGCTGTATCCGGTTGCGGGATAGAAAGGCTGGCCGGTGGCCGGATTGATGGTCGTACAGGCGGGGTTGTCCGTCACGCAAACGTCAGGGAAGAAGAAGCTGCCCACCGAGGCTTCTCCCCAGTAGGGCGGGTTCTGCCACAAGCCCGGCGCTCCCTGGTTCCACGATGAATCGTGGTAAATCGAATAGCCGGCACGGATCGAAGTCTTGCGGTCTCCGCGGGGACTCCAGGCGATGCCGACGCGCGGCTCGAAAGCCGTCCAATCCGTTTGCACCCCGACGGAAGGGCCGGCACCGTGCCCGGCGACCAGGAACTGCCCGGTCTGGAAATTGAAGTTGGACTGGCGGTTGTGCGCTTCCTTGGTCGGCGTCACCACCGCCCAGGCCAGCCCTAGATTCAGCATGAGGTTAGGCGTCACACGCCAGTTGTCCTGAATGAAAGGCCGAAACAGCTTCCAGCGCCGGCCCGTAATAGCGCCCTGAAAGTTCTGGTCGTGCAGGCCGAGGTCCGCCAGGCCCAAGAGAAAGTCAGCCATGTTGTTGCCGCCTAAACTTAAGGCCCCTTGCGGGGCTGTCCAGGCGCTGGTGAAGACCCAGAAGCCGTCCTGAAAGCCTTCCGCTAGGACATTGAGCTGGTTGGCTCGCAATTCCCCGCCCAGGGTGACGTCATGATTGCCTCGGACCATGTCGAAGGAGTCGGCGACAAAGAAGACGTTGGTCCCACCCTGAAACGGCGCAAAGCCACGGTCACCGATGCCCCAGAAGCCTCCTCCGATGAAGGTATCGGTCAGGCCGCAGCTGACGCCGCCCAGGTTCGCTCCGGGTATGCCCAGCTCGCGCGAGAGGCAGGAGCCATCGGCGAAAGAGAGGATGTGATTGAAAATGCGGTTGTAGCCCGCGGTGAACTTGTTGAGCGTGGTGGGGGAAAAGACATGCGTTTCGGAGAGGGCGGCGTTGCGGCCATGATCCGCCAGGCTTTGGGTTGAGGTGAAGCCGTCCGCATCCATGTAGCCGGCCGTGCCAACCGGGAGGAACTCGGTGGCTTGGTCGTAGCTGAAGCGGGCAAAGACCGAGTCCTGGCTGGAGAAGTTGTGGTCCAAACGCAGGTCGAATTCACCTTCCTTGAATTGCTTCACGGGAGCGTTCACGAAATCGTTGACCAGGGTGCCGGGTACATTAGGAGGAGCATATAGGTTAATCATCTTCTGGGCGATAGGATTGATCAGGCCTGGCGGAATCACGTTGCAGGGGTAGGAGGGAAGGCCAGGGGTTTGTGTGCCGTCCGGGTTGGGAGCGACGGGAACGTTGCCCGGGTTGCACAGAAAAGGCTGGCGACTGACATGACCGGTGGCGTCGACCGTGGTGCTGTACGGGTTATAGAGCTGGGGTATGCCGGCGAAGGGCTCCGAGAAGTCTCCCCGGCGCATGGCAAGAGTAGGCACGGTCGCCACCCAGGTGATGCCCTGGCGGGTCTGCTTGCCCTGATAGTCAAAGAAAAAGAACGTCTTATCCTTCCTCATGGGCCCGCCGATCGACCCGCCAAACTGGTTCTGGATGAAGACCTCGCGGTTCTGAGCGAAGAAGCTACGGGCGTCGAGGTTGGTGTTTCGCAGGTAGTTGAAGAGGGAGCCGTGAAACTGGTTCGTGCCCGACTTCGTGGTGAGGAGTACCACCGGACCGCCGCGCGTACCGTACTGGGTGGAATAATTGTAGGTCAAGACCTTGAACTCCTGGAGGGCATCGATGTTGGGAACGATGGCGATGCCGCCTGCCGTCAACTCATTGTTGTCAACGCCATCCAGCAGCCAGTCCGTACTGTTGGCGCGCGATCCTCCCACCGATAGTGAAAAGGAGCCGCGAATACCTACCTCGCTCGAGCCTCCGCCGTTGAAGAAGCTGTTGGGATTGGTCTCTTTGGTGGTGCCCGGGGTCAAAGTGGCCAGCTGGACGAAGTTCCGGCCGTTCAGCGGCAGATCCGCCACTTGCTGCGAGTTGATGACTTGGCCTAAGGTGGCGTTGGTCGTTTCAACCGCCACCGCCGTCGCGGAGACTTCCACCGTTTGCCGGACCGTGGCTGGCACCAAGGTGAAGTCGACCTCGCGGCTCTCATCCACCTGCAGGGTGATGTCCTTCTGCTCAGCGGTCTGGAATCCCTCAGCGGCGACGCGGATGGTGTAAGTCCCGATGGGGAGCAGCGGCACCAGGTAGTGGCCGGTATCGTCCGTCACGGTGTTGCGGGACAAGCCCGTCTGCTGTGAGGTCACCGTCACCGCCGCACCCGGCACCACCGAGCCCGTGCGATCCGTCACCGTGCCAGAAAACGTACCTGTCGCCTGCCCAAAAAGGGGCAAGGCCCCCAGGAGGTAAACGAGGCCAAGGCGCGCCCCGAGGGAAGCTTTCTCAGGATACATCTTGCTCCTCCAACGCTGGACAGTGCAGCATCGCTCCTGCTATACCTGTGGACTTCTGACCCGCGCCCCAATTACTCGCCTTATAGTCGGAATGGGCAAGGGGCGTCAAGGCCAACGTCTAAACGCCTCATCTTGACAGCCAGCCATCGGGGCGTATGCTGGTTTTGAGGTCTGCGACCCCCTGCCCACGCGCTGCTGTACGCTCTAGGTGCCTCGCGGTACGCCTAGGGCGCGGATTCGCGGAAGTGATCCAAGCGGAAATGCTATCAGCGATCATCGAGACGTTGCGCACGCGGCCAACTCCCGCAGGAACTGGGGTTCGCCATGCGGTTCTGGGCGCGGCCAAAGGAGCGGCCTAGTGTCTGAGCCACGATTGCCTCGAATCTTGGGACCGAACCTGGGCTGTCCGGAGTTGGCTTCGATCGAGGCCCTGGAGAAGGGAAACCTTTCTGCCATCATCGTCGTCCATCCCGACGATACGGAAGGGGCGCGCTACGAGTTTCGCGCGGTACCCTCCTACGCCGGCCAGGGGCGGGCCTTTTCGCTGAAGCCGACGGAATCCACGCTGCTGGATAAAGACACGCTTCCGCCTTACTTCGACGACGTAGGCGAAACGCGTTTCCTGATCAGCCGGCTCCTGCGGGATTCGGTCTTTAAGGGCCAGGCACGGTTTTGGAAGGTTCGCCTGCGCCCTGACGAGGCGTTAGACTTGCAGCATCTGCGAGAGGTTGGCGGCGCCCGCCGGCCGACTTTGTACGACCTGGTACTATGCCACGATGGCCGTCCCGTCGGCCAGACGAAGCACAGCCTCTGCCTCTCGGTCCGGTCGCCCTCCCACCCAGTGCGCTTTATTCACCTGACCGATCTCCACGTCGCCGAGCGCAACGACATTTGGGAAGACGAAGTCAATAGCACTCTGAACGCCGCCAGAGGGGCGTCCGAACCTCTCACGTTTATCAATTTTAACGAACGGCTTCGGCGCTTCATTCGCGAAGCCAACGTCCTGGGCGACGCCGGCGAGCTCGATTTCGTCCTGGCACTCGGCGATTTGGTGGACTTCGTGCTGCCCGGCTTTGAAGAGACCGCAACCTTGCAGAACAACTGGCAGGTTCTGATCGATATCCTAACCGGCGGCGGCGACGAAGTCCGCCGCGGCAACCCTGGATTGCGCGTTCCGATCTTCACCACGCTGGGCAATCACGACTGGCGGCCGTATCCCTATCCCCCGGAGTTCAACTCGCAGCTCATTTACAGCCTTCCGCCCCAGGAGGCGCAAGAACTCGACTTCCTCTATGCCGACTCGAGCGAAGCAGCAGCGGCCAAAGTGTCCGAAGTTCACGCCAAGCTGGTGGCCGAAGGTTCGCCCATCCTGGGCAAAAGCTGGTGGGGCACTACCGTGGGGCTCGGCCTGCGCTGGTTTGCCGTGGCCTGGCATCGCATCTGGACGCGCTCCCTGGCGCTGGCCGGCCATTACTTGCAGCTCTTGCTCGCCACACTCTTCGTAGCCGCTCTAGGAAGCGGGGGACTGGCTACGCGTCAGTGGAGGGTCACGCAGCTCAGCCAGCTTTTGGCGAACTGGCCCGTGTCCACCTCGGCGTTGACGGCTATCGCTCTGATTCTGGCTATCACCATCCTGCTTGTCCTGCTTCGACTCGCGGGCGATTGGGTGAACGGCAAACTGCGAGACAAGATCACGGCGCTGCTCGCGATTCAGACCGACGCGCGAGCTCTCACAGACTACTTCCTCTCCATCAATCCCTATTTCAATTACGCCTTCCGGCTTGACGACTGTTACTTTCTTCTCCTCGATACCGGCTACGACGCGCTGACCGCCCAAAGCTTCTGGGACAACGGCGTCAAGAAGCTGCAGCACTTAAGGGTGCGGGACAACATTGTGGGCGGCTCGCCGGAGAGCATCGCCTTCTTCCAGCCGAACGAGTATTACCCTTACAGCCAGATCGCCTGGCTGGAGTTAGTGCTCGATTGTATCCGCCGCAGCTACCACCAGCTTCCCGGCACCGACCGCCGCTGCCGGGTCTTCGCCGGACTACACGCGCCACCTGCCAACCTTTCTCCTAAGGACCGAAAGAAAGTAGACGCCCTCTGGCAGCGGCAGGGAAGACCTGTACTGATACGGAGGGGATGGCGCGGGTTCGATATCCGTTACGGTACCTTGAACCACTACCTGAGCGAGTTCTTTTACCTGTGCTTAGGTTACCGCGAATCGGCGATGGAGGCACCCAGCGGTCCCGGCATCGACTGCGTCCTGGCCGGGCACGTGCATTGGAACCTCGAGTTCCGCCTCGATAAGCCGCGAAACTCCGGCTCGGCATCCTGGAATCCGGAGGTTTATTACGGGAACTTCAGCGAGGAGGTTGAGCAGCAGCTCACTCCACCTAACCGCTGGTGGGGCACCCTTCTGCTGCAAACGGCGGCTTGCGGACCGCCGAGCCACACGCAGCCGCGAACGCCCAACTTCCGTTACATCACCGTGACCAAGGACTTGGGAATCACCACCTTGCGGCCTCGTTGCCTATAGGCGGTGGTGGTCCAGCCGTTAATAGCGGTATCAGGCCCATCCATCTTGCCGTTTCCCGTTGCCCGGCGATAATGCTATGGGACGCTC
This sequence comes from Acidobacteriota bacterium, assembly GCA_902812465.1. Lineage (GTDB taxonomy): Bacteria > Acidobacteriota > Terriglobia > UBA7540 > UBA7540 > CADDZE01. Next base: position 23,824 of record CADDZE010000048.1, read on the forward strand.
CAGCGCCCGCGCCGCGGCTCCATGGCGCGGGTGGCGGGAGACGCAACCCCGCTGGGCGTCCAATGAGCAACCTGAGGTGACGTCCTTGCCCGTATCCAGGTCAACCCTGCAGTCCTCGATCGCTCCGGATTCTTCCGCTTTCCAAGAGAACAGGCGGCGCATGGCGGACCTGGTGGCCGAGATCAAGCATCAGGAAGCACAAATTCGGCAGGGCGGCGGCGAGAGAGCCATTGAGGCGCAGCACCGCAAGGGCCGCCTCACCGCCCGCGAGCGGATCAGCCGCCTGATCGATCCAGGCAGCCCCTTCTTTGAGCTGGGCATCTTCGCGGCCTTCGGCATGTACCAGGAGTGGGGCGGGGCGCCAGCGGCGGGCACCATCACCGGGCTGGGGCGCGTGCAGGGCCGGCTGATGATGATCATCGCCAATGACGCGACGGTGAAGGCCGGCGCTTTCTTCCCCCTGACCGCCAAGAAAGTGATCCGCGCCCAGAACATCGCCATCGAGAACCACCTCCCCACCATCTACCTGGTGGACTCAGCCGGCGTCTTCCTCCCCTTGCAGGAGGACGTCTTTCCCGACACCGACGATTTCGGCCGCGTCTTCCGCAACAACGCGGTGATGAGCGCCATGGGGATTCCGCAGATCACCGCCATTATGGGGATGTGCGTGGCCGGCGGGGCCTACCTGCCGGTGATGTGCGATCACATTCTGATGACCGAGGGCAGCGGGCTGTTCCTGGCTGGACCAGCACTCGTGCAGGCAGCGATTGGCCAGAAGGCTTCGGCGGAAGAACTGGGTGGCGCCAAGGTGCACGCCCAGGTGAGCGGCACGGTGGACTTCCGCGAGCCCGACGACGAAGCGTGTATCGCCCGCATCCGTGCCCTGGTCGACAAGATGGGTGCCCGGCCCCGTGCTCCCTTCGATTGGAAGCCGCCGGAGCCCCCTGCTTATCCCGCCGCCGAGATCTACGGGATCTTTGCCGCCGACCCGGGCAAACAGTACGACATGCGCGAGATCATCGCCCGCATCGTCGACGCGTCCGCGCTCGAGGAGTACCGCGCGGAGTACGGAGAAACATTAATCTGCGGCTACGCGCGCATCGGCGGCTGGGCGGTAGGCATCGTCGCCAACCAGAAGAAGCACGTGCAGACCCGCACGCCTGGCAGCGGCGAGAAACGTATCCAGTTTGGCGGGGTCATCTATACCGAGTCGGCGCAGAAGGCGGCGCGCTTCATTATGGACTGCAACCAGAACCGCGTGCCGCTCGTCTTCCTGCACGACGTCAATGGCTTCATGGTCGGCAAGGAAGCGGAGTGGAGCGGCATCATTCGCGCGGGAGCCAAGATGGTGAATGCCGTGTCTAACAGCGTGGTGCCGAAGATCACCGTCATCTGCGGCGGCAGCTTCGGCGCCGGCCACTACGCCATGTGCGGGAAAGCCTACGATCCGCGCTTTATCTTCGCCTGGCCGGCGGCACGCTACGCGGTGATGAGCGGAGAGTCGGCCGCCAGCACGCTGGTGGAAATCAAGCTCAAGCAGCTCGAGCGCGAGGGCAAACGCCTGACGGCGGAGGAGAAAAAGGAGCTTGACGAACGTATCCGGGCCGCTTACGAAGCGCAGAGCGATCCGCGATACGCGGCAGCGCGCTTGTGGGTGGACGCCATCATCGATCCGGCAGAAACCCGCGAAGCCCTCATTTGGGCGCTCGAGGCGGCGGCACTGAATCCAGAAGTGAAGGAATTCAAGACGGGCGTTCTCCAGACCTAAGGGCGCGAAGGGAAAGGTGAGTCAGCGCGCGCATGACCAAGCAAGACGGCGCCGTCAAGATCATTGAGTGCCCCCGTGATGCCTGGCAGGGCCTGCCCAGGACCATCCCTACCCAGGTGAAGGTGGCGTACCTTCGCCAGCTGATTGAGTCTGGCTTTCGCCACTTGGACGCCGTCAGCTTTGTCTCGCCCAAGCATGTGCCGCAGATGGCGGATAGCGAGGCGGTGATGCAGGAACTGACGGCTTTCATTCAATCGGGCGCCCAGATGCTTGAATCCCTGGCTTATGGCGTACCGCGGGCGAATTCCGGACTCCGCCTTCCCAATCCTGAGATCATCGGTATCGTGGTGAACGAGCGCGGCCTTCAACGTGCTCTCTCCGCCATGGGAGTCACGACCATCGGCTATCCCCACTCGCTGTCGCCCACCTTTTTGCGCCAGAATGCCAATACCAGTGTGGCGGAATCCGAGGCGTTTGTGCGGCGCCTGCAGGAACAGACAAGCCGGGCCGGAAAGCAACTCGTGGTTTACCTCTCGATGGCCTTTGGGAATCCTTATGGCGATCCCTGGTCACCGGCGCAGGCATCCGAGTGTGTTGGCTGGCTCCAAGCCGCGGGAGTGGGGACCGTCTCCCTGGCGGACACGGTGGGCAAGGCTGGTCCGCGAGAGGTAGGCGAAGTGTTTCGAACTGTCCAGCGTGCCGCCGGCGGGGTAGAGCTCGGAGTTCACTTGCACAGCCGCCCCGAAGGTGCGGCAGAAAAGGTGCTTGCTGCCTACGAGGCGGGCTGCCGCCGCTTCGACTCGGCTCTCACCGGCCTGGGCGGCTGCCCGTTTGCGGGCGATGAGCTGGTAGGAAACATTCCGACCGAAATCGTTGTGAGCGCGCTCGCTGCCCGCGGCGTAAGTACCGGCATCGAACCCTGGGCACTGCTGGCTGCCCTGGAGGCCACGCGCGAGATCCGGCGGCGGTACGCTGCATGAGTGGCGTGTTCCCGCAAAAGCCGGATGATTCTGGCTTCGCCCAGCTCGCCGCGAGGTGCGCGGAAGATATCGTGAGACGCCGTGTTTAAGCTAAGGCGCTCCAGCCACATTCCCCCGCATGCCGGTGTGGACAACCCCGCCGCGGGGGCAGTGCCAAGCCTCGCCGTGAGGGATCAGCCCCGCCGCGCGCTGGGATTCCGCGACCTGGTGCTCTTTTACGCCGTCACCGGCATCAGCCTGCGCTGGATCGCGACGGCGGCGGCGGCCGGTCCGCGGTCCTTGCCGATGTGGTTGATCGCCTGGCTCGCTTTCTTTGTTCCACTCGCCCTGAGCGTGCTGGAGCTCTCTTCGCGCTACCCCAACGAGGGCGGGCTTTACGTCTGGAGCAAGCGGGCGTTTGGCGATTTTGCCGGCTTCATCTCGGCCTGGATCTACTGGGCGAGCAACTTGCCCTATTTTTCCGCCATCCTCTACTTTGCTGCCGGCAATGCCTTGTTTATCGGCGCTGGCCGCGGGTCTCACCTCATAGGAAGCCGCACTTACTTCATCCTCTTTGCCCTGCTCGGACTGCTGCTGCCTACTATTCTGAACGTCCGTGGACTTGATCTTGGCAAGTGGCTCAGCAACATCGGTGCGCTCGGCATGTGGCTACCCGTGCTGATGGCCATCGTTCTAGGGATGGTGGCCTGGATTCGCTACGGCTCGGCCACTCCTTTCACCCTGGCCTCGCTTCGGCCGGGCTCCCGCCTGCAGGACTTCTCCTTCTGGTCGGCGATGACCTACGCCTTCGGCGGCGTCGAGGCAGCCTCCTTCATGGGCGACGAAATTCGGGAAGCCCGCCGTACGATTCCCAGAGCGCTACTGGCAGGCGGCGCGCTGATTACCCTGGCCTACGTGCTGGGTACGTTGTTTGTACTCATCGCGGTGCCCAGCGGCGAAATCAATGACCTCCAAGGGCTGGTACAGGCCATCGCCCGGGCGGCGGAGAGACTGGGCTGGAACGTTCTGACTCCCGTCGCGGCGTCGCTGATCACCCTCAGCAACGTGGCCGCTGCCGGAGCCTACCTGGCCGCCACCGCCCGGCTGCCCTTCGTGGCGGGCATCGATCGCTTTCTCCCCCCCGTCTTTGGCAGCTTGCACCCCCGCTGGCGGACCCCCCACATTGCCCTGTGGACGCAGTCGCTCTGCGGTATGATCTTCGTCTTCCTCGGCCAGGCCGGCACCAGCGTACGGGGTGCGTATGATGCCCTGGTTCGCATCGGTGTGGTA